>NZ_JBXAOA010000005.1:0-247656 GCF_058802325.1 Pseudomonas sp. GW822-FHT02E03
CGTCTCAACCGAGGCGCGCATTCTACAGCAGCCTCTGTTGCTGTCAAGCGGTTATTTTTAGAAGTTTTCAAAGTTTCGCTTGGAAATCTTTAACAACTTCAACCACTTGCGCTTCCGATCTCTCGTTAGCGGGAGGCGAATTCTACAGCGTTACTCGCTGCTGTCAACACCTCTTTTTCTCCGCTTTCGACCGAGAGGATCGAACCGTCAATAAGGCGAAAACACACTGCCTTACCAACTCCTTCTGGCTTCGATGAACTGAAGCGTAACCGCTGCCGAAAACTGCGTAACTCTTTGTTTACCAAGGAGTTTTCCGTTTCGACTGCGCCGGAAGTGGGGCGAATTATAGACGTCCAGAATCTGCCGTCAACCCCTGATTTGGTTTTTCTATCAGGATGTCCAAAATCCCTGCTTATATATAGACGCGCCCGTAACGAATGCGCAGTATATTGCCCAACACATACAATAATACTCTCGCTTGCTACTTCGGACGATGCCACGCAATGAATGACCACCCCCGCAGTCTTGCCTCGACCCTGTTCTCGGTTGGCCTGCTCTTGATAGCCATGGCATCAATCCAGTCCGGAGCCTCCCTGGCCAAAAGCATGTTCCCGGTTATCGGTGCTCAAGGAACGACCACCCTGCGACTGATCTTTGCCAGTGTGATCATGCTGCTGATATTGCGCCCATGGCGAGCGAAGCTCACTGCGAAATCCCTGCGCACCGTTATCGTCTACGGGATGGCGTTGGGCGGCATGAACTTCCTCTTCTATATGTCCTTGCGCACTGTCCCCCTGGGTATCGCCGTAGCCCTGGAGTTCACCGGCCCATTGGCAGTCGCTATTTACGCCTCACGTCGAGCGATCGACTTTCTGTGGATCGCTCTGGCAGCCCTGGGTTTACTGCTATTGATTCCGACAGGCGCCACGAGCACGGGCATCGATCTGGTCGGAGCAGGTTATGCCCTCGGTGCTGGTGTCTGCTGGGCGCTGTACATTCTGTTCGGCCAGAAGGCTGGTGCTGATAATGGGGTGCAGACCGCTGCGTTGGGCGTGATGATTGCCGCCCTGTTCGTAGCTCCCATTGGTATTGTCCACGCTGGCGCTGCGCTACTGACACCCTCGTTGATTCCCGTGGCCATCGGGGTCGCCATTTTGTCCACCGCCCTGCCCTACACCCTGGAGATGGTCGCCCTCACACGGATACCAGCCCGGACCTTCGGTACATTGATGAGCATCGAACCTGCGATCGGTGCGCTGTCCGGCCTGTTGTTTCTCCAGGAATACCTTTCCCTGTCACAGTGGCTGGCTATCCTGTGCATCATTCTGGCTTCCGTCGGCGCGACCATGACCATGGGAAGTAACGCCAAGCCTGTGGTCGCAGCAGATTGAAACAAGATTGACGCAGGTCTGGTATTTACCGCTCAATTAGGCCATGTTTAGGCTACGTAACTCAGTGTCAGACATGGATTTTTTCAGATAGGGATATCAGAACGCTTCAAGCAAAAGCGAATGCAGGCAGACCCAGGCACAGATCCGGGGCCGCTATTAAGGACAGCAATGAAACGAATTTTGATACTGATCGCCGTACTTGCAATTGCGGGCTGCGCAGCGACCTCGAAACCCCAGACGAAACACGGCAAGAAAGGACTGCATATCAATTGTTCGGGGCTCTCGTCCTCGTGGGACAAATGCTACACCAGCGCCGCCAACTCGTGCGCGCCCAAGGGTTACAAGGTCATCGCCAAGTCAGGGGATACGGTGGAAGAGCCCGGTGACTATCCGTTCGGCCTCA
This sequence comes from Pseudomonas sp. GW822-FHT02E03, assembly GCF_058802325.1. Taxonomy (NCBI): domain Bacteria; kingdom Pseudomonadati; phylum Pseudomonadota; class Gammaproteobacteria; order Pseudomonadales; family Pseudomonadaceae; genus Pseudomonas; species Pseudomonas sp. GW822-FHT02E03. Next base: position 1,795 of record NZ_JBXAOA010000005.1, read on the forward strand.
ACCCTGCCGGCTACACCAGCCGCAGCATGATCGTCATCTGCAAGTAACCCTCGCTTCCTATCGGGCTTGCGTAGCCCGATAGGCGCTTCGCCCCGATGCTGCTAACGTTCGTCAGTCAATGACCGTTCAGCAAAGGGCGATATCCATGACCACCGCAATCAATAACAAGAAAACCGTATTGGTCGTCGGCGCAGGCGATGCCACCGGCGGCGCCATCGCCAAACGTTTTGCCCGTGAAGGGTATATCGCCTGCGTCACACGTCGCAGCGCAGACAAACTCCAGCCATTGGTAGACTCCATCACCGCCAGTGGCGGTGAGGCCCACGGTTTTGCCTGCGATGCGCGTAATGAAGAAGACGTGATAGCGCTCATCGAGCAGATCGAAACCGAGCTCGGTCCCATCGAAGCGTTTGTCTTCAATATCGGCGCCAATGTGCCGTGCAGCATCCTCGAAGAAACCGCCCGCAAGTATTTCAAGATTTGGGAAATGGCCTGTTTCTCAGGGTTTCTCAACGCCCGTGAAGTGGCCAAGCGCATGGTCACCCGCCAACGGGGCACGATCCTGTTCACCGGCGCCACTGCTGGCTTGCGCGGCGCCGCGGGTTTCGCCGCCTTCGCCGGGGCCAAGCACGGGATTCGCGCCTTGGCGCAAAGCATGGCCCGCGAACTGGGGCCGATGAACATCCATGTCGCCCACGTCGTAGTGGATGGCGCCATCGATACCGACTTTATCCGCGACAACTTCCCGGAAAAATACGCGACCAAGGATCAGGACGGCATCCTCAATCCCGAGCATATCGCCGACAACTATTGGTACCTGCACAGCCAGCCACGGGACGCCTGGACCTTCGAGCTGGATCTGCGCCCCTGGAACGAACGCTGGTAGCCCTCCCCTTCCAACAATAAGAAGAGCACATCGACCATGAGCAAAACCGTGGAGTTCTTTTTCGACCTTGGCAGCCCCGCCACTTACCTGGCTTATACCCAGCTGCCCAAGATCTGCAAACAGACCGATAGTCAGCTGATCTACAGACCGATGCTGCTGGGTGGCGTCTTCAAAGCTACTGGCAATGCTTCCCCCATCACCGTACTGGCCAAGGGTCGCTACATGTTTCAGGACCTGGATCGCTATGCCAAACGCTATGGCGTACCGCTGAAGTTCAACCCGAACTTCCCGATCAATACCCTGATGCTGATGCGCGCTGTCACAGGTATGAAACTACGCCATCCCGAACGCTTTCAGGCGTTTATCGATTGCCTGTTTCACGCCCTTTGGGTTGAGGGACGCAGCCTCGATGATCCAGCGACTGTTGCCGCCGTGCTGACGCAAAACGGTTTCGATCCGAACGAGGTGCTGGCACTGACCGCCGATGAAACCGTCAAAGCCGCCCTCAAGGAAAACACCGAGGAAGCGGTGCAACGTGGTGTATTCGGTGCACCGAGCATGTTTGTCGGTGATCAGTTGTTCTTCGGCCAGGATCGGCTGGACTTCGTCCTTGAAGCCCTGCGTGCGCAATAACCAGCGCCGGCCTATGACCTGAGCCAGGCGCTGGACACAGCGCCTGGACTCAAACCGCTCAAATAGCCGCGGTTCGGGTGTTCAACCATTCGAGGGCCGCACCGTTGAGCAACGGGCTCAAGCGTTCACGCACCTCGGCGTGATAACCGTTGAACCACTGCTTTTCGTCTTCAGTCAGCAGCGACGGTTCCAGGCAACGAGTGTCGATCGGGCACAGGGTCAGGGTTTCGAATTTCAGGAACTCACCGAATTCGCTCTTGCCTGCTTCGCGATTCAATACCAGATTCTCGATCCGCACACCCCAGCGACCCGGACGGTAAGTGCCCGGTTCGATGGACGTGATCATCCCCGGCTGCATCGCGGTTTGCGGTGCCGCCGCGGCCTGATAGGCGATGACTTGCGGGCCTTCGTGAACATTGAGGAAATAGCCGACGCCGTGACCGGTGCCGTGGCCGTAGTCGACGCTTTCGGCCCAGATCGGTGCACGGGCAATAGCGTCCAGCAACGGCGACAGAATGCCTCGTGGGAACTGTGCACGGGAGAGCGCAATCACGCCTTTGAGTACGCGGGTGCAATCGCGCTTCTGCTCGTCAGTCGGCGTACCCACCGGCACCATTCGGGTGATGTCGGTGGTTCCGCCCAGGTATTGGCCGCCGGAGTCGATCAGCAACAAGCCGTCACCCTCGATCACCGCGTGTTCTTCTTCAGTGGCGTGGTAGTGCGGCATCGCACCGTTGGCGTTAAACGCGGCAATGGTGTTGAAGCTCAGCGACACATAATCCGGACGTAGGGTACGCGCCGCGGTCAGGTGTTCGTCGATGGTCAGTTCGGTGATGCGCTCACGCCCCCAAGCCGCTTCCAGCCAGGCGAAGAATTCACACAGCGCCGCGCCGTCCTGCTCCATTGCCCGACGAATGTGCTCAGCATCGGCCAGGCTTTTCTGCGACTTGGCCAGAGTGGTCGGGTTCAGACCTTCGAGCAGTTTCACGCCGCTGTTCAGGTTATCCAGCAGACCGGCCGTGACCCGCGCTGGATCGACTTGCAGGCTCTCGCCGCTCGGCACGGCGCGCAAGGCGGCGGTGACTTCGCTGTAATCGCGCAGGGTCACGCCGTCCTGTTCAAGAATGGCGCGTAGCTCGGCGCTCACTTTGCTCAGGGCGACGAACAAGGTGGCCTGCTGCTGGCTGATCAGGGCGAAGGACACGAACACCGGATTGAACGACACATCGCCGCCGCGCAGGTTGAACAGCCAGGCGATGTCATCGAGGGTGGCGATGAAGTGCCAGTCGGCACCGCGCTCTTTCAGCACCTCACGCAGTTTGGCGAGTTTTTCGCCACGGCTGACCGTCGCCTGAGGCGGCAAGTGTTGATAGATCGGCTCATTCGGCAGACTTGGACGATCACTCCAGACTTCACTCAGCAGATCGATGTCGGTGCGCAGACGTGCGCCGCGTTCTTCAAGTTTGCTGCTCAAAGTACGCGCGGAGGCCACGGCCATCACCGCGCCATCGACTGCGACGACACCGCCTTCAGGGGTTTGCTCGGCCAGCCAATCGAGCGGGCCGGGTTGACCCGGTTGCAGCTTGACCAGTTCGATGCCGCTGCCCTTGAGTTCCTTGCTCGCTTGTTCCCAATAGCGGCTATCGGCCCAGACACCGGCAAAATCCGGCGTGACGATCAGCGTGCCCACTGAGCCATGAAAACCTGACAGCCACTGCCGTCCCTGCCAATAGCCCGGCAGGTATTCCGACAGGTGCGGGTCGGCCGACGGCACCAGCAGAGCATGAATGCCCTCCCGGCTCATCAGCTCGCGGGTTTGCGCCAAGCGCTGGGGTACCAATCCATTGGTCAAAGGCTGTGTACTCATCGTGTCTCCTGCTAACCACTCATCATTATTATTCGGTGCCGATCGGAGTCGGCGCTTAAGGACCTGTCGCCCAGAATGCCGGAGCACTGGCGCAAGTTGCTTTAATCAGGTGTACCGCCTGGTCGACATCCTGCTCGGTGGTGAAACGCCCCAGGCTCAAGCGAATGGTGCGACTGGCTGAGCGTGCGTCATGCCCCAGGGCCAGCAATACATGGGACGGTGCATTGCTGGCGGAATTACAGGCCGAGGTCGCGGAAAACGCGATCGAGGTGCTCAAAGCCGCGGAACTGAACTCGCCTTCGTTGAAAGTCAGGCTCAGGGTATGGGGAATGCGCTGGGTCGGGCTGCCATTGAGGCGCACCCCGGGAATGCTCAGCAGCGGCTCGAGCAAGCGTTCACGCAGACGTGTGATGGTGGCTTTTTCTTCATCGAACGAGGTGGCCGCCAACGCGAAGGCTGCCCCCATTGCGGCAATCTGGTGCGTCGCCAGCGTGCCGGAACGCAACCCGCCCTCGTGACCGCCGCCGTGGATCTGCGCCTGCAGACGCTGCTGAACACGAGGACCGACATACAGCGCGCCGATGCCTTTGGGACCGTAGACCTTGTGCGCCGAGAACGACATCAAATCCACCGGCCACCGGGCCAGATCGATCGCCACTTTGCCCGCGCCCTGAGCCGCATCAACGTGGAATAACGCATCGCGATCACGCACCATCTGGCCGATGGCCGGGATGTCGTTGATGGTGCCCAGTTCGTTATTGACCAGCATCAATGACACCAGAAAGGTGTCCTCACGCATCGCTTCACTGACCGCTTGTGGAGTAATCAGGCCTTCGGCATCGGGCACCAGATACGTCACCGCAATGCCTGCGTCCTGCAACTGTTTTGCAGTGTCGAGAATCGCTTTGTGTTCGATCTGGCTGGTGATGATGTGACCGCCGGATACACCGCGAGCCTGGGCCACGCCCTTGAGGGCAAGGTTGTTGGATTCGGTGGCGCCGGAAGTCCAGACAATCTGTTCCGCCTGGGCGCCCACCAACTCGGCGACCTGGCGCCGTGCTTGCTCGACCGATTGCCGGGCCTGTTGGCCGAAGGCGTGGGAACTGGACGCTGGATTGCCGAAGTTACCGGTGAATCCCAGACACTCGATCATGACCTTGATGACCCGCTCATCCACCGGCGTGGTGGCGGCGTAGTCGAAATACAACGGACGTTTATTCATAAAAGACTCGCAGAGCGTGTTCCGGGATCAGGAAGCTCGTCACTGGAAATGTCAAAGCGCCGCCTCATGAGCGACGCCGAATTTTCAGAACGACAGCAATACCTGATCGGAGGCCATTAAAGAAGAACAACTTCATTTAAAAGTGCGTAGGAACGCTCCTGAAGTCGAGCTTAACAGGCATCGGGCCACCGGATGAAGCAATGCGTCAGCTAAAACTTTCGAGCAATAACGGATACATCGAAGCCACCAACAATAAGGCCATACCCCAGTTGAACAGCCGCAACCAGCGGCGATCGCGCAGCACATTGCGCAACAGCGTGCCGCAACCGGCCCACACCCCGACGCTTGGCAGGTTGATCAAGGCGAAGACCGCGGCAATCACAATCACATTGGTGAAATAGCCCTGCATCGGCGTGTAGGTGCTGATGGCACCGATGGCCATGATCCAGGCCTTGGGGTTGACCCATTGAAACGCTGCCGCACCCAAATAACTGATCGGCGTGCCCTCGCCCTGTTCACCCTCGGCTACCGGCCCGGAATGAGCAATCTTCCACGCCAGGTACAGCAAATACGCCGCGCCGACATAGCGCAACACGGTGTAAAGCATTGGATAGGTTTGAAACACCGTGCCCAGGCCGAAACCGACGGCGACCACCAGGACGAAGAAGCCACAAGTGATGCCCAGCATGTGGGGAATGGTGCGCTGAAAGCCGAAATTCACGCCCGAGGCCAGCAACATGGTGTTGTTCGGACCAGGGGTGATCGAGGTGACAAGGGCGAACAGGGCAAAGCCCAGCAGCAGGTCGAGCGAGAGTGTCATGGGTGGCAGTCCATCAGGGTCAGTCAGGTATTGACCCTATCGCACGCCTTGAGGGAAACCCATGGACAGTTGCGTGAAAGTTCGAGCCGTACAGTTGTCACTCAGCTTTGGCGACCGTGCAGCTGTACTGCGCGTTCGGCGTTCATCTCGCCTTGTTTGTCGAAACTGAACGATTTTGCCGGCTGGCCGAGCAATTCGGCTTTCTTCGCGTGGTACTCGTCGAAGGACAAGCCACGACGATTCAGCGCCTCCAGCGCCAGTTCCCGGGTTTCTTCAGCGGTATAGGGCCGCAATTCCGGTGAAACATGGCTGGCACATCCGGCGAGAATGGAGATGGCGAGCAGCAAGAAAGTGGCGAGCAGAGATTTCATTTCGGGCGTCCGCAGATCTGTGTTTGGGGCAATGAACACAGGCTACCCGTGCCGCTCGAAGGGTAGAAATCAACGCTCTCGATAGTGGGTATCGGATCAAAAGATCGCAGTCTTTGGCAACTGCTCGTCGGGCACTCGGTTGCGGGAAAAGGGCTGACCTATAGTTATTCGACCGGAAATCGGCGAAGGAACACCTTAACCCCACAACAAAAGGAGAACCGTCATGAGCGTAAAACCTATTCCAGAGGGTTATCACAGCATCACCCCTTATTTAGGCATTCAGAAAGCTGCCGAAGCCATCGACTTCTACAAGAAGGCCTTTGGCGCCACCGAAGTCATGCGCCTGGCCATGCCCGATGGCGGGATCGGGCACGCTGAGCTGCGTATTGGTGACTGCCCGATCATGCTTGGCACACCCTGCGACCAGGGCCCATTGAGCAACCCGGACAAGTCGCCGTCCGTGGGGCTGCATCTGTATGTGAACGATGTGGACAAGTCCTTTAAACAGGCCATCGATGCCGGTGCCACGGTGGTGTCGGAGGTCAAGGATCAGTTTTATGGCGACCGTTCGGGGACTTTGAAGGATCCCTACGGGCATCTATGGTTTTTGGCCACGCACAAGGAGGATTTGACTCAGGAGCAGATCGAACAGCGGGCGAAGGAGATGTTTAAGCAGGGTTGAGATCTTCGGTGCCTGATCAGACCTTATCGCGGGCAAGCCCGCTCCCACATTGGACGGTGTACACAAAGCCACTGTGGGAGCGGACTTGTCCGCGATGGGGCCACCACATTCAACATCAATGTTGACCGTCAGACGCCTTCCGCGAGCAAGCCCGCACAGGGCAGTAGAAACACGAAACATTTACTTTCATATCCCCTTTCGGGATTTTCGATGCTCATACGTCTTATTTAGATGCAGTCGGTCGCGTAGGCAAAAGCCACGGCCGGACTTTTCATGGACCGCACCGCTGGGAAGCCCGCAGCAGTCGTCCTCTCATCGAAACAAGACCTTTAATCATGTCGAAGAAATCCCGCTCAAAACTCTGGTTTCTGGTCCATAGCTGGCTGGCGCTGCCCATCTGGTTTTTTGTATTGATCGTCTGTGTGACCGGCACGCTGGCGGTGGTCAGTCAGGAAATCGTCTGGCTGGCCAACCCGCAAATGCGCGCCAGCGCGCCTTCAGACGACGCGCCGCTGCTCAGCTATGACCAGATCATCGCCGCTATCAAAAAGGCCGAACCCCAAACGCTGGTCGAGAGCATCAGTCGCCCCGACGAGTCGCATTTCGCCCTGGACGTGGACGTCAGTTACCCGGACGGCCGCTCGGTGACGGTCTATGTGAACCCCTACAGCGGGGTGATTCAGGGCACCGCTCCACAATTCAACTTCAAGGCATTCACCCGCGCACTGCATGGCTGGTGGCTGGTGCCGTTCACCAACGGCTACAGCTGGGGCTGGTATCTGGTGTCGTTCCTCGGGTTGCCGATGCTGGCGTCGCTGGTGACCGGGTTGGTGGTCTACAAACGGTTCTGGAAAGGCTTCTTCCGACCGACCCTGCGCATTCGCCATGGCGCGCGGATTTTCTGGGGCGACTTTCACCGGCTCAGCGGCATCTGGTCGATCTGGTTCATTGCGGTGATCTCGATCACCGGTGTCTGGTTCCTGATCAAGGCGATTCTGTTCGACAACCAGATTTCGATTACCACGGAACCGGTGGTGTCGGTCGTCTCGCGCGAAAGCGTGCCGTTGACCAGCACCGGCAAACCGGCCCCGATGATCAGCCTGGAACAGGCGATCAAGGTCGCTCAGGAACAGATCCCCGGACTGGAAGCGAGTTTCGTCAGCCTGCCAGGCAACGCCTATAGCCACCTGTCGGTCGGTGGTCGAAGCTGGTATCCGCTGATGTTCCAGACGGCCGAGGTCAACCCGTACAACGGCGATATTGCCAGCACACGACTGCTGTCCGATCGCTCCAGCCTGGAATTCGTGACCGAGTCGATGCGTCCGTTGCACACCGGTGACTTTGGCGGGATCTGGATCAAGCTGATCTGGTTCTTCTTCGGTTTGCTGCTGAGCATGATGGTGCTCAGCGGCTTGCTGATCTGGACCAAACGCACCGCCCTGGCCACCGCCAATGCGTTCAAGCGCAGCAACAAGGCTCCGCTCCCGGTGCCGAGACCGCAAACGGTCATGAACCAACAGACTCCGGAGGGCAACCTGTGAGCAAGACGATCACTGCACCGCAGCCTTCCCGGGCGAGCCAGCTCTGGCGCAAATGGCGCTTCCACATCAACATTTTCTTGCTGCTGATCCCTTTGGGCTTCATGCCCAAATACTTTGCCGACGCCTCGCTGTTTCGCGGCGACAGCGGACTGGGGGAACGGGAAATCGGCGAAATCCAGGTCGGTCCCTGGAGCCTGCAACTGGCCGAACTGCGCAACGAGGCGCCCCTGTTGACTGGCCCCGCCGGCTACATGAAAGGCTTCAACGCAGCACTGTGCGAGCGCTGTCGCGATGAGGTCAAGGCGACTTACCTGCGCATCGGCAAACCCCGCAGCCTGCGCGCGGCCGGGGTGATTTTCTTCGGCACGCCGTACCGCATGGGCGCGATGCTGCCGGTGCCCGAAAAGACCAAAACCGACGCCGAGCTGTGGATCACCATGGAAGGTTGGGACGGCGCCATGCATCAAGCGTCCATCCCCCTGAGCCAGGCATCCCCGGCCACCCTCGCCTGGCTGAACAAACAAGGAGGCAAACCATGATCAACGCTTTTCGCCCCGTTCTATTAATGTTCTGCGCCGCCTTCAGCACCAGCGCCCTGGCTCACAACCCGATGTGCGAATGCAAGGCCATCGATGCCGAACAGATCCAGTGCACCGGCGGTTTCTCCGACGGCAGCGGCGCGCCGGGCGTGACCCTGGACGTGATCGGCTACGACGAAACCATTCTGGTGCCGGGCAAACTCGGCGCCGATTCGACCCTGACGTTCAAGAAGCCCGGCGCCGAGTTCTACGTGCTGTTCGACGCCGGTCCCGGCCACGTCGTCGAGATCGACCAAGCGGACATCCAAGCCCCATGACTACACCAACCACACACATCGTCCGCCCGGCCGGCGCCGGCCATGAAACCCTCTATGTGTTGCTGCTGTGCCTGATGATCCTGGCGGTTGCCGGCTCGGTAGTCGCCTGGCGTGGCGAGGCTCAGGAGGTGAGCAGCGTGGGCAGCCATCAGTTGGATGCCCGTCGTGACCTGAGCGCCTCCGAGCAAGGTATTTACGCCGACCTGCGGGTCACGCTGGATGAAATTCATCTGTTGCGTCAGGAACAGCAGGCGCTGCCCACACCCGCCACCCTCGCCGATGAAGGCTTTGCGCCGTTTGCCCAGGACGCCAGTTCTGTCAGCCGCGGCAGCCATGCCTGGCAGTTGCTGGGCGCGAAGGCGTATTTCGGCCAAAGCCAGACCCCAACCGTTGCCGGTTCGTTTCTGATGCGCTTGACCGCTGAAGACGACACTGCGCCGGACATCTGGCTCAACCGCGCCAGCACCCTCAACGCCCCGAACGATCTCACCGACGCTGCGCTCAACGGCGCCGGCTGGCAGCAGATCGTCGCGCAATTCGATGCCGGCGTCACCCGCCAGCATCGGCATTGAACCCTCGCCTTCACCCGAGAGAAGACCGCTTTCCCATGCCTAGTTCATCTCAACGTCATTCCTTTTTGCGCCTGCTACTGGTCGGTCTGTTTGCCTGTTTGCTGACACCTCTGGCCAGTGCCGACGAAGCCAAACGCCTGCGCATCGGCATCACCCTGCACCCTTATTACAGTTACGTGGCCAACATCGTCGGTGACAAAGCCGAAGTGGTGCCGCTGATCCCGGCCGGTTTCAATCCGCATGCCTACGAGCCGCGGGCCGAAGACATCAAACGCATCAGCGGGCTGGACGTGGTCGTACTTAACGGCGTGGGCCATGACGACTTCGCCGACCGCATGATCGCCGCCAGCGAAACGCCGAACATCAAAGTGATCGAAGCCAACGAAAACGTGCCCCTGCTGGCCGCCACCGGTGTCGCTGCACGGGGCGCCGGCAAGGTGGTCAACCCGCACACATTCCTGTCGATCAGCGCTTCCATTGCCCAGATCAACAACATCGCCCGGGAACTGGGCAAGCTCGACCCGGCCAACGCCAAAACCTATACCCAGAACGCCCGCGCCTATGGAAAACGCCTGCGGCAGATGCGCGCCGACGCCCTGGCAAAACTGACCCAGGCGCCGAACGCCGAGTTGCGCGTGGCCACGGTGCATGCCGCCTACGATTATTTGCTGCGCGAGTTTGGCCTGGAAGTGACTGCTGTGGTCGAGCCGGCCCACGGTATCGAACCGAGCCCCAGCCAGCTGAAAAAGACCATCGATCAGCTGCGGGAGCTGGACGTGAAAGTGATCTTCTCGGAGATGGATTTCCCGTCCACTTACGTCGAGACCATTCAGCGTGAATCCGGGGTGAAACTGTATCCGCTGTCGCACATTTCCTATGGCGAATACACCGCCGACAAGTACGAAAAAGAAATGACCGGCAACCTCAATACCGTCGTCCGCGCGATTCAGGAGTCCGGCGCATGACCGCTAAAGAAACCATCACTCAATCCCCTGTGGGAGCGGGCTTGCTCGCGAAGAGGGAGTATCAGTCGACATCAATGTTGACTGATCCAGCGCTTTCGCGAGCAAGTCGGATCGCCGCACCGCCGCTCCCACAGGTTTCGGGGCCGACCCTGGATTTCGCAGAGGTCAGCCTCACGCTGGGGCGCACGACGATCCTCGACAAGGTGACCTTTGAGGTTCGGCCCGGCAGCGTGCATGCACTGGTCGGCCCCAACGGTGGTGGCAAGAGTTCATTGATCAAGACTTTGCTCGGGCAGATGCCGCATCAGGGCCGCTTGAGCCTGCAATGGCCCGGTGAACCGGGGACCATCGGCTATGTGCCTCAGGCGCTGGAGTTCGATCGCGGTTTACCGATGACTGTCGATGACTTCATGGCCGCGATGTGCCAGCGGCGCCCGGCGTTTCTCGGGTTGAGTAAACACTACGCGGCGGCCATCGGCGAAGCACTGGAACGGGTCGGCATGCAGGACAAGCGCAAGCGGCGCATGGGCGCATTGTCCGGCGGTGAGCGCCAGCGCGTTTTGTTGGCCCAAGGTTTGATTCCGGCGCCGCAGTTGCTGGTGCTCGACGAACCGATGTCGGCCCTTGATGAGGCCGGTATTCAAGTGTTCGAACGACTACTGGGCGACTGGCGCCAAAGCGGCATCACCGTGCTGTGGATCGAGCATGATCTGGAGGCGGTCGGGCGACTGGCGGACCGGGTCACCGGGCTCAATCGCCGGGTGCTGTTCGATGCCACGCCGAAACAGGCACTGACCCCGGAGCGACTGCTGACCTTGTTCTCGACCCATCCCCGGAGCGCCGCCTGATGAGTTACGAAGCCTTTCGTTTGATGGTCCAGGGTTGGGCCTCGTCGGGTTACCTGCCGGAAGCGCTGGCCTATGGATTTGTGGTCAACGCGCTGCTCGCGGGGCTGTTGATCGGCCCGGTGTTGGGCGGCTTGGGTACGCTGGTGGTGGTCAAGCGTTTCGCGTTTTTCTCCGAAGCCGTGGGCCATGCGGCGCTGACCGGTGTGGCCATCGGCATTCTGCTGGGTGAACCCTACACCGGGCCTTATGGCAGCCTGTTTGGTTACTGCCTGCTGTTCGGCATTTTGCTCAACTATTTACGCAACCGTACGGGGCTGGCGCCGGATACTTTGATCGGTGTGTTCCTTTCTGTGTCGTTGGCGTTGGGCGCCAGCCTGTTATTGATTCTGGCAGGCAAAATCAACGTGCACATCCTGGAAAACGTGCTGTTCGGTTCAGTGCTGACAGTCAACGGCAATGACTTGCTGGTGTTGGCCATTGTTGGTTCGCTGGTGATGGCGCTGGCCCTGCCGCTGTACAACCGCATCATGCTCGCCAGTTTCAATCCGCAGCTGGCGGCGGTACGTGGTGTGGCGGTGAAGACTCTGGATTACCTGTTCGTGATTCTGGTGACCCTGATCACGGTGGCGGCGGTAAAAGTCATCGGGGCGATTCTGGTCGGCGCACTGTTGGTGATTCCAGCGGCGGCCGCGCGATTGCTCAGTCAGTCGCTCAAGGGTTTTTTCTGGTGTTCGGTGCTGATCGCCACGGTGAGCACGCTGTGCGGAATTCTCGCGCCGATTGTCTTTGACCTGCCTATCCCGTCCGGTGCCGCGATCATTCTGGTGGCCGGTATCGCCTTCGCCCTGGCCGCGATTGCTCGTGGCATCGTTCCAAGTCTGAAAGGGAACCTCGGATAAATGTCTTTTTCTCTGCGTCAATTGACCCTGGCGCTGACCTTGTGTGGGCCAGCCTCGTTCAACGCATCCGCCACCGATACCTTCGAACCGATGCGTCTGGTGGCCAATCACGGTGTCGGTAACACCGCGCTCTTCGCCTCGACTTCAACGCACAAAATGCTGGTGCTGGCGGCGTTGCCTGTGACCTACGGTCTGGGTGCCCTGCTGCTGGAGGGCACCGATGTCAGCCTTGAGCGCGCCGCGCCGGCCAACCTGCCCGGCAGTCGGCAGACCGCTTATTTCACCGGCCGTGGCGCTCAAGCGCTCAATAAGCTGGCGATCGACGCCGATGCGGTCATCGGCCTGCGTTCGCTATGGCCGGATGATCCGCTGTACCCGAACGCCCGTCGCAGCAATATCCGCATCATTGAAATCGACGCCGCCCGCCCGGTGGACGGCGCCCTGCCCGGCATCGCCGTACAGCCAGGCAGCAAGATCGACGGTTTGAACAGTCAGCCTTGGTTGTCCAGCAACAACATGGGCCGGATGGCGGATGTGATGGCGGCAGACCTGGTGCGCCTGGCGCCAGCGGCCAAACCGAAGATAGACGCCAACCTGGCAGCACTCAAACAGCGCCTGCTCAAGCTCAGCGCTGACAGCGAATCACGCTTGGCCAATGCCGACAACTTGAGTGTGATGAGCCTGAGCGATCATTTCGGCTACCTGATCGGCGGCCTTAACCTGGAGCTGATCGGCCTGGATGCACGGCCGGATGCCGAGTGGACGCCGGAGGCGCTCAAACAACTGGGTGCGACGCTCAAAGACAATGACGTGGCGGTGGTATTGCATCATCGCCAGCCGCCGGACGCGGTGAAAGCGTTGATTGCCGAGACGGGTAGTCGGTTGGTGGTGTTGAGTGTCGATGCGGCGGATCCGGTGGCCGAATTGGAAGGGAATGTGGGTTTGGTGATTAAAGGGTTGGACGGCGCGTAACGTCAGTTGCACCGTGTAATCGTTCTTCGCGAGCAAGCCCGCTCCCACATTTGATCGGTAGTGATCGTAGATTCTGTGATCGACACAAGTCCACTGTGGGAGCGGGCTTGCTCGCGAAGGTGGCCTGACAGGCAACACGGAATCCAGACCAAGAAAAAGCCCGCTGAACCGATAAGATCAGCGGGCTTCTTTTTGCGCGGTGACTCAGTGAGCCACAGCCGCCTGTTCTTCCATTTTCTGGCGCAGGCTCAGTGGACGCATGTCGGTCCAGACCTCTTCGATGTAGGCCAGGCATTCCTTTTTCAGGCCACTCTTGCCCACGGTGCGCCAGCCTTGTGGCACGGCTTTGTAGTCGGGCCAGATCGAGTATTGCTCTTCGTGGTTGACCACGACCTGAAAGAGGATGTCCTCGCGGTCGAATACTGACGTCATGCTGTCTCTCCATCGCTGTAGGGTGGGCTGCACGCCGTGCGCAGCCGTTATGTAGAAGGAACGTTCAAGGCACCAAAAAATTTAGAGGCTGGCAGTGGCTGCGGCCATGGCCCTGCCGAAAATGTCGGCCACCCGATCGATTTCCGCGGCTGTGATCACCAACGGTGGCAGGAAACGCACGACACCGCCGTGACGCCCGCCCAGCTCGAGGATCAATCCGCGTTTGAGGCATTCGCGCTGCACCAACGGCGCCAGCCGAGCGAATATCGGTGGATGCCCTTGAGCGTCCGGCGCGCCGGTCGGGTCGACCAGCTCAACGCCCAGCATCAAGCCCCGCCCGCGGATATCGCCCAGTTGCGGGAAGTCCCGTTGCAGGATGTGCAGGTGTTCACTCAAGCGTTCGCCCATGGCGGCGGCGTGCTCGCAAACCTTGTGCTCTGTCAGGTAGCGCATCACCGCAGAGCCTGCGGCCATCGCCATCTGATTACCGCGGAAGGTCCCGGCATGGGCGCCCGGCAGCCAGGTGTCGAGCCAGTCGCGATAGACCACCACCGCCAGCGGCAGGCTGCCGCCGATGGCTTTGGACATCACCACCACGTCCGGAATGATCCCGGCGTGCTCGAAGGCGAACATCTTGCCGGTACGGGCGAAACCGCTCTGGATTTCATCGACGATCAGCGCTACGCCGGCCTTCTCGGTGATGCGTCGCAAGCCGCGCAGCCAGTCGAGATCGGCCGGAATCACCCCGCCCTCGCCCTGTACCGCTTCGACGATCACCGCAGCAGGCAATTGCACGCCGGCCTCTGGATCATTCAGCAGGTTTTCCAGGTAATTGAGGTTGACCTGCACCCCCTGCGCGCCGCCGAGCCCGAACGGGCAACGGTAATCATAGGGATACGGCATGAACTGCACGCCACTGCTGAGCAACGCACCCAACGGTTTCTTCGGCCCCAGACTGCCCATCAGGCTCAGCGCGCCCTGGCTCATGCCGTGATAACCGCCCTGGAACGACAAAACCGTGCTGCGTCCGGTGGCGGTGCGCACCAGTTTCAGCGCGGCTTCTACCGCATCGGTGCCGGTGGGGCCGCAGAACTGAATCTTCGCTTCAGCGGCCAATGCCGGCGGCAACAGACCGAACAGGTCCTGAACAAACTGATCCTTGACCGGCGTGGTGAGGTCGAGTGTATGCAGCGGCAGTTCATCGGTCAGCACTTGCTGGATCGCTTCGATCACCACCGGGTGGTTGTGTCCCAAAGCCAGAGTCCCCGCACCGGCCAGGCAATCAATGAAACTGCGGCCTTCGACATCCTCGACATAAATGCCCTTGGCTCGCTTGAGTGCCAGGGGAATGCGCCGCGGATAGCTGCGAGCGTTCGACTCCTGCTGGCTTTGACGAGCCAGCAATGGCGATTCGTTGAACTGATAAAGCGTCTCGGCAGGCGTCGGAACGATCCGGGCAGGCTGATCTTCGATAAGGCTGATAGCGACTGACATCTCTCGATCCCTCAATACGCTGTTGATAGTGACCAAAACTGCACACCGGGCAGGTGCGCGTTCCGGTCACGGGGCGCACTTGCAGGTTTTCCTGTTTTGGAAACGCATCAGGACCTCAAGGATTTAGACCCTCGATCAGCTTTCTATGAAGGTGGTGACAGCGCCTTGTGCATGGGAATGGCGTGGAGTCCCGCCACGGTGAAGGTTTCAGCGCAAGCCCGGTAACCCAGACGGTGATAAAACGCCTCACCGGTACGGGTGCTGTTGAGCCGCGCGTGAGGCAAACCCTGAGCGATCAACCAGGTTTCGAGATCATGCACCAGCGCTTGTCCGGCGCCTCGCCGAAACCATTCCGGCTGTACATAGCAGAACGCGACCTTGCCGCTGATCGCCGCCATAGCGACGCCGATAGGTTTGTCCTGCAACAGGGCGATGTTCAGGTACAACCGCGAGTCGGCCAGCCAGGGCTGCACGTGTTCGATGGTTTTATTGTGGGTCCAGGTGGCGACGGTTCGCGGATCGTTGCGATGGTCCAGCGCGCAGCCGACGCGAATGGAGCGCTCGACGATGCGGCTGATGATGCCGGCGTCGGCAGCCGTTGCCTTGCAGATGTGTATCGATGCATCCATGGCGCTGTTACCTCAATCCATTGAGTCAAAGCTGCCAGGGACGATAGCGCTGTGGGGGCCGGGTGGCTAATGGAGAGACGTTACATTTGGTGTGCGACACAGAAACAGTGTGGGAGCGGACTTGCCCGCTCCCACAGGGTTTTGTGTTGTTGGTTAGACCGGTTGCAGAGGCATCGTCAATTCGACCCGCAAGCCATCCGGGCGGCTGTCGAAATGCAGGGTGCAGCCGCAACGCTGGACGATGGCCTGGACAATCGCCAGGCCGAGGCCGCAACCGGTGCTCTGGCCGTTGCGCCAGAAGCGTTGGGTCAGGTGTTGCAGGTCATCTTCGGCAATCCCCGGGCCGTGGTCGCGGACCAAAAAGCGCACACGATTGTTGGTGGTCTCCAGGCTCAGCTCCACGGCCCCATTTCCTGGGGTATGGCGCAGGGCGTTGTCGAGCAAGTTGCGCAATGCGGCAATCGACAGCACCGCGGGCATTTGCAGCGGCGCATCGGAGAATGTGGTCGGCAACTGAAACTTGATCCGCTGACGATCACCGCTGGCCGCATCCTGTATCGCCAGTTTCGCCACCTGTTCGGCGCTGCATTGCACGCCATCATCGAACGACAGACTGCCCTCGACGCGCGCCAGCAGCAGCAATTGTTCAAGCGTGCGGTGAAGTCGGTCAGCGCCCTCTTCAGCCCGCGCCAGGGACTGATCCCGGGCGCTGCCTTCAGTCATGCGCGCCACTTGCAGATGGGTTTTGATCGCGGTCAGCGGGCTGCGCAATTCATGCGCGGCATCACCGGTCAGGCGCCGTTCGCGCTCGATGGTCTTGCCAATGCGCAAGAACAACTGATTCTGAGTTTCCAGCAGCGGTTGCAGTTCGCTGGGCAGCGGCTGGATCTGCAACGGCTCCAGAGAATCGGCACTGCGCCGCATCAGCGCATCGCGCATACGATTGAGCGGTGCCAGCCCCTGACCGATGCCGAGCCACAACAGACACAGGCAGCCGAGCAGCGCCACGCCGACCGGTACCGAGGCCGCCAGCAGGATGGACATGTTCAGCGCTTCGCGCTCGATTTGCCGGTCGGCGGTGGTAATGCGCACATCACCGCGCGCCAGGGTGAAACTGCGCCACGGTGCGCCGTCGATCATTTGATCGTGGAAGCCCATTTTTTCGGCTTCCAGGGTTTGTTCGGGGCTACTGTGGCTGCGGGCCAGGATTTCGCCGCGCAACGAGCTGACCTGACAGGCCATGCCGCCAGGGATGCTCAGCTGTTCAGCGCTGAAATGGGTCCCCTCGCCCTTGCTCGGCAACGCCGGCAGTTGCTCCAGCAGCCCGGCCACCATCCGCGCGGACGCCACTAGCCGCTGGTCCAGGGAAAACATCATCTGGTTGCGCAGATCACTGAGCATCCAGGCGGCGGCCAGGGCCCAGATCAGCGCAAACGCGGCGCCGAGGGTCAGGCTCAGGCGCAAACGCAGACTCATCACTTCGATTGCTCTCCGCCATCGGCCGGCCCCAGGCGATAGCCCAAGCCACGCACGGTCTCGACGATGCCGTTGCCGAGTTTGCGCCGCAGGTGATGGATATGCACGTTGAGGGCGTTGCTTTCCAGTTCGTCGTTGAAACCGTAGACGCTGTCTTTCAATTGCTCGGTGGACAGCACCCGGCCACGGTTGTGCAGCAAGGCCTGCAACAGTGACTGTTCGCGACGGGAAAGGTCCACCGGCTGACCGCCGAGCAGGGTTTCGCGGCTGCTGGGGTCGTAGGTCAAACGGCCATGTTCAATCAGGTTGACGCTGCGACCCGCCACCCGTCGCAACAGCGTATGCAGACGGGCGGCGAGTTCGCGCAGGTCAAACGGTTTGAGCAAGTAGTCATCGGCACCGGCTTGCAGGCCGTCGACCCGGTCGGTGACCGAATCCCGCGCAGTGAGGATCAGCACCGGGATTTCGAGGCCATGGTGACGCAACTGCTGCAACAACTTGAGGCCATCTTCGTCCGGCAGGCCGAGATCGAGCACCATGACGTCGAACTCGGCCACCTTGAGCATCGCCCGGGCGGCGGAAGCGGTGGCCACGTGTTCCACCGTCAGGCCCTGGGCCGTGAGGCCGGCAACAATGCCGCTGGCAATCAGCTCATCGTCTTCGCAAACCAGTACGTGCATGGGAGCTCCATGAGCAAAAACGCGAGTCAAACAGATGTGGATTAAGCCGCAATTATGGCAAGCCCCACGGCCGACGAGAAGCAGGCCTTTCGTTCAGTGGTCGTCCAGCGTACCAGATGGGTATTTGATGATCGCCTTAATCATTTTGACACCCTCCTCTTAGTTGACATGAAACATAGCAGTCTCAAACCGAAACAATCAACCCACAAAAAGCCATATCAAAGATCAATATCTAACGATAGTCTAACTCCGACATTAACACCCCACACTATCAGGCTCGAAGATATGCCATTTATTTACTATAAACACTCTTCAGCCAACTGAAAGGAATCAGATCATGCCGACACTCAAGAATTTTGTTGCCGTCGATTGGCGCGCAGGAAAAGATAAAATTTACTTCTTCTTCAAAGACAGCAATACATACTCCAGATTTGATCTTGGCGAGGACAAGGTTGACGAGGGATATCCTGCCGAGATAACAGCCGATAACTGGGGAAGCTTTCACGCTCACGTCAAAGATCTGCGTTTCGGGTTTACAGTCACCGGGGTTGGGGGCTACCCGAACGGAGGGGATGACATTTTATGGCTGTTCTATTATGCCAATGGCACTCCGATGGTCTGTAAGTACGACCAGGATTACGACAAAGTAACCGGGACCTATCGTCTTGAAGATTCGTTGTGGCACTCGCTACTTCCTTATTTCGACCGCATCGTGGCCGGCACATGGTGGGAAATATTCGGCCACAAGTATCTGTTCAAATTTTTGACGAATGATGGACACTACATCAACTTCAATTACACAACACAAAAAACATCAATAGCTCCCATCACATCTGGCTCCTGGCCTGGATTGGATCTTTATAAAAACCAAATCATTACGGCTGTGCAAAACGATGCCCCACTTTTCAACAGCTATTTCTATATCTTTCTGACCAACAACAGATACATCAGATACAACATAAAGGACAACAGGGCAGAGACTGGGCCGACAAGAGTAGATGACGACTCCTGGCCAGGGTTGATACAAGACTGAGACGGCATCGGATTCCGCTTCTTGGGAGGATCATGCCTTGGGCCGGGGGACCGCTGGCTTTTCTCCAGACGACGGGTGATTCCTCGCGCGTCATATATATATGTAACGCACGTCCTCCTTCTCACCTGAATAACCTGTGTGCGTACCACCCCAATTGTCCACTCACACAGGTATTGACTATGTATACACACTCATCCGCTTTGACGACGCTGTTCAGCTTGCTCAACACATTGAGCTCGCTGATTGCCCGGTTGACCAATGAGCAAGAAGCCGCCAGAAAAAAGGGGCTGGAGCTCTACAACCTGGGGGAATACCGGGATTCGGAGGCTTATCTGACCATTGCCGCCACCGCTGGAGATCGTGAATCGCAGTACGCACTCGCGGAAGTCATCAGGCGCCGGGAAAACAACCTCAAGGAGGAGGATAAAACCCACGCCGACGGAGAATGGTACGCCCTGGCAGCAGCTCAGGGCGACGTCTACGCCCTGCTGCGATTGGCTGATGACGCGTCCCTTAGGCAAGCCAAATTACTTGCGCAAGGGCGTGCCGACAGCGGCGATGGCGAAGCCATGCTTCAACTTTATGAAATAACCAAGGATATCGCCTGGCTGAAAAAATCGGCTGAAGCAGGTTTTCTGGAAGGGCAATACATACTCGCCATCGTGTATGACAAGGACCACACCCTCATTCCGGATGCGATTGAACGCAGTTCCACTATCGACCGTTGGCTCAAACGTGCGGCCGAGGCGGGGTTCTCCCGAGCGATGCACTGGCACAGCAATCGCCCACCCATTAGCCATGATCTTCCCGCCAGGAGAGAGTGGCTGATCAAAAGGGCGCAATTGAACGATGTAAACGCGGTGCTCGAGTACGGCTATGGGTTGGGTGGCGTCTACGAGGATGAGAACGGCATCGATACTGAATATGGCTTCGAGAAGGACCTGATCAAAAGTTATGGCCTCATTTGGCTGGTGCTCGATAACTCCCGGGAATCCCCGCGCTACAACACCGCGTTAAACAATCTTTCAATCATTGCGCAGGACATGTCCAAAGAAGACATAGAAGCCGGCAAGGTATTTGCGCAGGAGTGGAAGCGTACGCATCCCCCACTGTCGGAATTCAGATTGACCTACAGCGATCTTCAGTAAGCCATTAAGGATGATTCGCGTTGTGAATCCTGGATTCCAGCGCGAATCAGCCTGGCTAATAAATCATGTCCTGCTCGTTAACACCGGGTTAATCGGCAGCCATCATCGTGCTCGGCAATTGCAATGTTTAAGGCCTTGTCGATGCGCGGTTTTCTTGTTTTTCTTCTCTGGCTGTTTGCCAGCCTTGCTCAGGCGCAGCCGGGGAACAATCCATTCGACAGAAAACCCGACTTTCTACCCATCGAAAAAGCGTTCATCTTCACCTCCGAGCGCCTGGCGTCCGGTGAAACGCAATTGTTCTGGCAGATTGCCAACGGTTACTACCTTTACCAAAAACGCCTGAAGTTCGACGATTTGCCTGCGCAGTACAAACCGGTGTTGCCTGAAGGTGAAGCTCACAGCGATGAGTTTTTCGGTGAACAGCAGGTTTATCGCCAAGGCCTGGAACTGAAGATCCCGGCGGGTGCCAGCGGCCAGATCAAGGTGGGTTTCCAGGGCTGTGCCGATGCCGGGTTGTGTTATCCGCCCCACACTCAAGTGGTGTATTTAGGCAACACCACAATGCCGAGCCTTTTAAATGAGGCACCGGATCAAGCCTTGGCCAGCGACCTGCAACAACGGGCGCTGGGCTGGAGCTTGCTGGTGTTCTTCGGCTTGGGCCTGCTGCTGGCGTTCACGCCTTGCTCGTTGCCGATGTTGCCGATTCTGGCGGGGTTGATCGTTGGCAGTGGCGCCACGCCCAAGCGCGGTTTTGCACTGGCCGGCAGCTACGTGATCAGCATGGCACTGGTGTATGCGGCGATGGGCGTGCTGGCGGCATTGCTCGGGGCGAACCTTCAGGCACTGCTGCAGAATCCATGGCTGCTGGGCAGCTTTGCGGCGGTGTTCGTGCTGCTGGCCTTGCCGATGTTCGGTTTCTTCGAGCTGCAGTTGCCGGTGGCGGTGCGTGATCGACTGGAACATGTTTCGCGCAATCAGCGCGGTGGCAACCTGATCGGTGCCGGTGTGCTCGGGGCTTTGTCCGGCCTGCTGGTGGGACCGTGCATGACCGCCCCATTGGCCGGCGCCCTGCTCTATATCGCCCAGAGCGGCAATGCGCTGCACGGCGGGCTGATTCTGTTCGCCATGGGCATCGGCATCGGTATACCGCTGCTGTTGCTGGTGACCGTCGGCAATCGTTTCCTGCCCAAACCCGGCGCCTGGATGAACCTGCTCAAAGGCGTGTTCGGTTTCCTGTTCCTCGCCACCGCGCTGCTGATGCTGCGCCCGGTGCTGGATGAATCGCTGTGGCTCGGGTTGTGCGGTGCCTTGCTGCTGATCGCCGCCTATAGCGCCTGGAAGCAATCGCAGGGGTTTGGCCGGATTGCCCATCTGTTCGGCGCCAGTTCGCTGCTATTGGGTCTATGGGGCAGTCTGCTGGTGGTCGGTGCGGCGGGTGGCAGTGACGATCCGTATCAGCCATTGCAGGTGTACAGCGCCGGCCGTACCGACGCCGCCGCGCCCAGCATTCATGATGCCTTCACGACGATCAAGGAACCCGCGGTGCTGCAACGCGAACTCGATGCGGCCAAGGCCCAGGGCCAATGGGTGCTGCTGGACTACTACGCCGACTGGTGTGTGGCGTGCAAAGTCATGGAAAAACAGGTCTTCGGCAAACCGCAGGTCCTGCAAGCGCTCAGCGATGTACGCTTGCTACGGCTGGACGTCACCGCCGACAATGCCGCCAGCCGCGAACTGCTCGGCCGTTATAAAGTGCCGGGGCCGCCAAGCCTGTTGTGGATCGGCACTGACGGCATCGAGCGCCGCAGCCAGCGCATCACCGGCGAGGTCGATGCCGACACCTTCCTGCAACGCTGGACCACCACCCGAGACGCTCGTTAATGCTGACCTTTACCCTCGGCACCTTTGCCATCGCGCTTAATCACCTGCTGCTGATCAGTGCCCTGGCACTGGCGACTTTTGTCGGCTGGCGGGTGGCCAAGCGTGGTGGCGAGAACCCGGAGTCGGTGCTGTTCAGCCTGTTCCTGCTGGGCCTGCTGGCGGCCCGGGTCGGTTTCGTGATTGCCTACTGGGCGCAGTATCGCAACGATCCATGGCAGATCATCGACCTGCGCGACGGTGGTTTTCTCGCCTGGCCGGGGGTGGTCGTGTTGCTGCTTGCTGCGTTGTATCGAGGCTGGCGTCGCCCGGGCATGCGTCGGCCGTTGGGCTTCGGCGTAGGCAGCGGTTTGGTGTTCTGGCTGCTGGCGACGTTCTCCCTGAGTATTTACGAACAAGGCACACGCCTGCCGCAGATCACCCTGCGCAATGCCGCTGGCCAAACCATACAGCTCAGCGACTACCAGGGCGGTCCGCTGGTCATCAACCTTTGGGCGACCTGGTGCCCGCCATGCCGCCGGGAAATGCCGGTGCTGGAAAACGCCCAGATGCAGCGCCCGGACCTGACCTTCCTGTTCGTCAACCAGGCCGAAAGCATGCAGAGCGTCGCCACCTTCCTCGAAACCCAGGGCCTGAGCCTGACTAACGTGCTGTTCGATGGCCGCGGTCGATTGAGTCAGGCCGTGGGTTCCATGGCATTGCCGACTACGCTGTTCTATAGCCCCGACGGGCACCTGCTGGGCAGCCATCTGGGCGAGCTCTCTGAAGCCAGCCTGACCCGCGCCCTGGAAAACTTCGACACCCCGAACCCGGCCACCTCGGCCACGCCTTCAAGGAAATTGCCATGCTCCGCCTCCGCCACCTGCTGACGTTAACCCTGGGTGCCGCCCTGCTGCACTTGCCGTCGGTACAGGCCGAAGAATTGCCTGAAGCGATCAAGAAGATCGAAGCCAAAGGCGCCAAAATTGTTGGCACCTTCGACGCGCCCGACGGCCTGCGCGGTTATGCGGCGCAGTACCAGAACCGTGGCATGGCGTTGTACCTGACCCCGGACGGCAAACATGTACTGCTGGGCAATTTGTACGACGCCGAAGGCAATGACCTGAGCAGCGCGCCGTTGCAAAAACTGGTCTACGCGCCGATGGCCAAGGAAGTCTGGAGCAAGATGGAAGCGAGCAACTGGATCGGTGACGGCAACAAGGACGCACCGCGAATCGTCTATCTGTTCAGTGACCCGAATTGCCCGTACTGCAACATGTTCTGGGAACAGGCGCGGCCGTGGGTCAAGGCTGGCAAGGTGCAGTTGCGGCACATCATGGTCGGCATCATTCGCGAAGACAGCCCGGGTAAATCCGCCGCGCTGCTGGCCGCCAAGGATCCGCAAAAGGCGTTGGCAGACCACGAGAAATCCGGCAAAGACAGTTCGCTCAAAGCCCTGAAAGATGTGCCCCCGGCGATTCAGGCGAAACTCGCGGCGAACATGCAGTTGATGGAAGAGCTGGAACTGGCCGCCACGCCGGCGATTTTCTACATAGATGACAAGGGCCAGCTGCAACAGCAGCAAGGTGCGCCGTCGCCGGAGAAACTGGTGAAGATTCTGGGGCCGAAGTAAGTAATTCAGCCCGTCGGATTTGTGGTGACAGCAGTAACGCCATCGCGGGCAAGCCCGCTCCCACAGGGTTATACGACCTCCTGTGGGAGCGGGCTTGCCCGCGATGGCGTCTGTATGACCGACTAATTTCTTTGGGCTAGAAATGCCAGCAAGGCATCTGTAACGAACTGCGGATTCTCCAGATTGGAGATATGCCCCGCCTCCGGCACCAGCACATACGGACAACCAATCAACTCGGCCATTTCTTTGGTTTCCGACGGCGGTCGCGGTTTGTCCTGATCGCCACACATCAACAGCGTGGTTTCAGGGTTCAGTTCACCCAGGCGCGGCAACAGATCGTCACGACCAAAGGTAATCCGCCCCATCGGCACAATGCTTTCACGCAGACGGTCGGCCGGCAGCGCAGCCAGTCTGGCGTGGAAATCCTGATACAGCGCCGACTGCGGATCGATGCCTGGACGGAAGAAGATCGGCACAATAATGTCGAGCAGTTGCGGCGAGATCACACCGCTGTCTTCGATCTGCTGGAACAGCGAGAAATAGTATTGGCGGGTCGGTTCCGGCTCGACGCCGACGTAGGTGTCCATCAGCACCAGACCGTTGAGCCGCTGCGGTGCTGACAGCGCCAGTCGAACGCCCCACATGGCACCGACCGAAAGACCGACCAGCGTGACGCGATCGATGTCCAGATGATCGAGCAATGCCAGGGCCTGGCGTGCCACGTCATCCAGCGAGTTTGTGCATTCGGGCATCCGCCCGGATTGGCCATGGCCCCACAGGTCCAGGGCGATGACCCGATAGTGCTGCGACAGCGCCGTAATCTGCGGCGCCCACATAGCCTGATCCCACAGGTAACTGCCGGCCAGCAGTACCGCAGGGCCTGTGCCTTGATCTATGTAGTGAAGCGCTTGTCCATCAACCGTTACGAAGGGCATCGACTGTCTCCCTGGTGAAATAATATCCATTAAAAAAGCACAGGAAGACTGAGCCGGTGGCGATCGGCAGTCAACCCGAACCTTATGTGGTGTTTGCACTGGCCCTTTCGCGAGCAAGCCCGCTCCCACACTGGATCTGTATTCACAAGCCCCATGTGGGAGCGGGCTTGCTCGCGAAGGGGCCTTCACCAACGCTAAAGAACTACAGCCCCTCCAACGCCGCCATCAGGTCATTCAACCGATCCACCTTATCTTCGGTAATGTCGCTCGCCGCCAACCCGTCGATGTACTCGGCCAGCTCCGCCACCGTGCTGCACTCGAACATCGCCCGCAGCGGCACGTTGCGTTGCAGGGCTTTTTGCACCCGCGAGGCGATCTGTGTGGCCAGCAGCGAATGCCCGCCGAGTTCGAAGAAGTTGTCACGCACGCCAACCTTCTCGACCTTCAACACCTCGGCCCAAATATCCGCCAGGGTCTGCTCCAGCTCGTTGCGCGGCGCCTGATAGTCCTGGCTCTGCAACTGGCCAATCTCCAGCGCTGGCAAGGCCTTGCGATCGAGTTTGCCGTTGGCGTTGAGCGGCAGCTTGTCGAGCCACAACCAGTGCAGCGGCACCATGTATTCCGGCAATTCGACGCGCAGACGTTGCTTGATACGCTCCAGTCGTTCGTTCGGATTCAGCGCCGACTCCGGTGCGACCAGATAGCCGACCAAATGCTTGCCGTTGACGCCTTCCTGCACACCCACCGCCGCGTCGCGAACTTCCGGTTGCTCGTGCAGACGGGCCTCGATTTCACCCAGTTCGATGCGGTAACCGCGGATCTTCACTTGATGGTCGATGCGTCCGACGTATTCCAGCACGCCATCACTGCGACGTCGGGCCAGGTCGCCGGTGCGATACAGGCGATCCCCCGGTGCGCCGAACGGGTTCGGCACAAACACTTGCGCAGTACGCAACGGATCGCTCACATAGCCACGACCCACGCCGATGCCGGCCACGCACAACTCCCCCACCGCTCCCAATGGCACCAACTCCAGCGCGCCATCGAGCAGGTACAAACGGTTGTTGTCGGTCGGCGTGCCAATCGGCAGATAACTGCCGCGCGTCGAAGCCAGGTCGACGCGGAAGAACGCCACATCGTCCGAGCATTCCGCCGGCCCATAGGCGTTCACCAAACCAATCTGCGGGTAACGCAGCAACCATTGATGCGCCAGCTCCGGCGGCATCGCTTCGCCGGTCGGCAGCATCCAGCGCAGGCCATCGAGGCTCATGCGGTCCTGGGCGAGCATGCCCTGAATCAGCGACGGCACGCTTTCCAGCACGGTGATGCCCTGGCTCTGAACGTGAGCCAACAAGCCTTGCGGATCGTGGGCGATGCTGTTCGGGACGATGTCCACCCGAGCACCGAACAACGGCGCGGCGAGGAACTGCCAGACCGAAATATCGAAGCTTTGCGAGGCGGTCTGGGCGATCACGTCGGCGTCGCTCAGTTTCAGGTATGGCACCTTGCTCAACTGGTTATTGAGCATGCCGCGCTGCTCGACCATCACCCCCTTCGGCAGACCGGTGGAACCCGAGGTGTAAATAACGTAGGCGAGGTTGTCCGGGCCGCTGTAAATGCCCGGATTGGCAATCGAAACATCGCTCGCCTGCACGTCTTCCCAGACCAGCAATCGAGGTCGGTTGGCACAACCGAACTCTTCCAGCAGTGCGACGGCTTGTTCACGACACGCCCGAGAGCAAACCAGCAACGGCGTGCGGCTCAGGTCAATGATCCGGCTCAAGCGCTGACTCGGCAGGCCTGGGTCCAGCGGTAGGTAACCGGCACCGGCCTTGAAGCTGCCAATGATCATGCCCAACAGATCGAGGTTACGTTCAGCGAGCAACGCCACCGGTTGATCCAGGCCGACGCCGGCCGCAATCAGCGCATGACCGAGGCGGTTACTGCGCTGGTTCAGCTCAAGGTAGCTGTGCTGCTGATCCAGGCAACTGGCGGCAACTCGCTGCGGATGCTCGGCAACCTGCGCTTCGAACAATGAGACATAGCTCTGCTCCAGCGGGTATTCGTGTTCACTCTGGTTGCAGCCATGAATCAGGAAGTCCTGTTCCTCGGTGCCCAGCAACGGCAGGTCGGCCATGTCGCCATGGAAGCCTTCGACCAGCGCCAGCAGCAGGCGCTTGAATTCGCCGAGCATGCGCTCGACCGTGGATTCATCGAAATAACGCTGGTCGTAGGACAGGTGCAAGCCAAGGTCATCGCCCGGATAACACACCGCCGTCAACGGGAAGTTGGTGTGGGTGCGGCCCGAATCCGAGGTCGCGTTGAGGCTCTGCGCACGGTCCAGCACCGAGACTTCCACCGGGGCGTTTTCGAACACGAACAGGCTGTCGAACAGCGGCTGGCCTTTAGGCAGTTCGCTGTTTTCCTGAATGCTCACCAGCGGCAGGTATTCGTACTCGCGCAGCTGCATGTTGCTGTCGAGCAAACCGCTGAGCCACTGCCGAACGCTGCAACGCTGATCCTCTTCGGGCATTTTCACCCGCAGGGCGATGCTGTTGATGAACAGCCCGACGGTGCGCTGCATCTGCGGCATTTCCACCGGACGCCCGGCCACCGTGACGCCGAACAGCACGTCGCGATCGCCGCTCAAGCGACGCAGCACCAGCGCCCACGCTGCCTGGGCGAAGGTGTTGATGGTCAGCTGATGGGCCTGGGCCAGTTCGCGCAATTGCGCACCGTCGCGGGCATCGAGTCGGGTATAGCGGTCGCCGACGATCATGCCGCCGCTGTCGCCGGCATGTTCACGCAGGAACGGCCGGTCGCTCGGAATCGGCGTGGTGCGCTCGAAACCTCGCAGGTTCTGCTGCCACCACTGCCGCGCTTCGGCCAGGCTCTGGCGTTGCAGCCAACCGATGTAATCGCGATAACGCGGCGGCACAGCCAGTTGCGCTTCCCGGCCTTCGCCGAGGGCGGTGTAGATCTCGAAGAAATCGTTCATCAGCAGCGAACGGCACCAGGCATCGATGAGGATGTGGTGGTTGCTCATCATGAACCAGTAACGCGCCGCGCCCACGCGGATCAAGCGCAAGTGGAACGGTGCCTGGTTGAGCAAATCGAACCCGGCCTCGCGCTCGCTTTTCAGCAGCGCCTGCAACTTCGGCTCTTGCTCGGTTTCGACAACCGCGCTCCAGTCCAGATATTCGATCGGCGTGCTGCCCGGTTTGTGGATCACCTGCAGCATGTCTTCGCCGACGTTCCAGCAGAACGAGGCGCGCAAGGCTTCGTGACGGGCGATCACCGCTTGCCAGGCCTGGGCGAAACGCTCGGGGTCGAGTTCGCTGTTGATGCGGTAGCGATCCTGCATGTAGTAGAGGCCGGTGCCCGGTTCGAGCAAGGTGTGCAGCAGCATGCCTTCCTGCATCGGGGTCAGCGGGTAGACGTCTTCAATCATCGCCGCTGGCACTGGCAATGCGTCGAGTTGCGGCTGAGTCAGTCTGGCCAGCGGGAAGTCCGACGGCGTCAGCCCGCCCGCGTTGTCGCTCAGGCAATGCTGGATCAGGCTGTGCAATTCGCCCAGATACGCCTCTGCCAGTTCGGTGATGGTTTGCAGATCGTGGCGTTCGGCGCTGAAGGTCCAGCGCAGCACCAATTCACCACCGTAGACCTGACTGTCGATGCTCAGCTCGTTAGGCAGCGGCGCGTGTGGATCGTGTGCCTCCCCGACCGGCTCATCGAGCGGACGGAACAGCGCATCACTGCCGAAGCTCTGATCGAATTGGCCCAGGTAGTTGAAGGTGATCGGCGCCACCGGCAACGCAGCCATGGTCTGACGGCACAGGCCATCGGCCAGGTAACGCAGCACGCCATAACCCAAACCTTTGTGCGGCACCGCGCGCAGTTGCTCCTTGATCGCTTTGATCGAGGCACCCTGTTCACTCACGGGCGTGAGGCGCAGCGGATAGGCGCTGGTGAACCAGCCAACGGTGCGGGTCAGGTCGATCTCGTCGAACAGGGTTTCGCGACCATGGCCTTCGAGTTGAATCAACGCCGATTCGTGACCGCTCCAGCGACATACCACACGGGCCAATGCGGTCAACAGCAGGTCATTGACCTGGGTGCGATAGGCCGTCGGCGCCTGTTGCAGCAGTTGGCGGGTGCGCTCGCTGTCGAGGCGCACGCTGACGGTTTGCGCGTGACGATTTTGCTGACCACCCTGCGGACGATCACAGGGCAGTTCAGCGCTTGGGCCGGCCAGTTGCGTCTGCCACCAGCTCAATTCTTCACGCAGGGATTCGCTGCCGGCATAAGCCTGCAACCGTGCCGCCCAGTCCTTGAAGCCGCTGGTTTTCGCCGGCAGTTTTACTGACTGTCGGGACTCGAGTTGACGATAAACCGTTTGCAGATCGTCCAGCAGCACCCGCCACGACACCCCGTCCACCACCAGGTGGTGAATGGCAATGAACAGCCGTTGTTGCCCCTCGGAATCGTCGACCAGCAGCGCCCGCATCAGCGGCCCTTGCTCAAGGTCGAGGCTGCGTTGGGCATCGGCGAACAGCGCCGCGCAGTTGTCCATGGCCGGCACGTGCACCTGCCACAGCACGGCAGCGTCGGAAACCGCCTGGTGCCGGGCCTGCCAATGGCCGTCAACCTCGGTGAAACGCAGGCGTAAGGCGTCGTGCTGTTCGATCACCGCCAGCAGCGCTTGCTCCAGACGATGAGGCTCGAGCGCCACGGTCGGCTCCAGCAGCAACGCCTGGTTCCAGTGTTGACGCTGTGGAATGTCGGTATCGAAGAACCAATGCTGAATCGGCGTCAGACGCGATTCACCGCTCAGCAGGCCTTGCTCGGCGCTGATCTGCTCGGTGCGGGTCGCGACGGCGGCCAGCGTCTGCACGGTCTGATGCTGGAACAGGTCACGCGGGCTGAAGTGGATGCCCTGCTGCCGTGCACGGCTGACCACCTGGATCGACAGAATCGAATCGCCGCCCAGTTCGAAGAAGTTATCGTTGAGGCCGACCTGCTGGACGTTCAGCACTTCACACCAGATGCCGGCCAGAGTCAGCTCGAGTTCATTGCTCGGCGCCACGTACTGCTGACGATTCAACTCCGGGTCCGGGGCCGGCAGTGCGCGACGATCGAGTTTGCCGTTGGCGGTCAGCGGCATGCTGGCCAGCAGGATCAAGTGCGTCGGCACCATGTAATCCGGCAACTGCGCTTTGAGGTGCGCCTTCAACGCTTCGCGCAATGCAGTTTGTTGCGCTTCATCCTGTTCGGCGACGTGGGTGACCAGGTAGCCGACCAATTGCTTGCCGCTCGGCGCATCGAGGGCCAGCACCACCGCTTCACGCACGGATTCGTGTTCCAGCAAGCGGGTTTCGATCTCGCCCAGTTCGATGCGGAAACCACGGATCTTCACTTGATGGTCGATCCGGCCGAGGTACTCGACCAGACCATCGGCGCGCTGACGGACAAGGTCGCCGGTGCGGTACAAACGTCCGCCGTTCGCTGCAAAAGGGTCGGCAACAAACCGTTCGGCGGTCATGCCGGGACGCTGGTGATACCCCTGTGCCAGACCGGCGCCGCCGACGTACAACTCGCCCGTCGCGCCTTGCGGCACCAACGCCAGATCAGCGTCGAGGATGTACGCCACCCGAGCGCCAATCACACTGCCGATCGGCACGCTGCCCAGCCTCTCCTCCAATTGCTCGGGGGCCAGGCTGGCGAGCGGCATGACCACGGTTTCAGTCGGGCCATAAGCGTTGAAAAACAGGCTCGGTTTGAACGCCGCGCGAATCCGGTGCAGGTGTTCGCCGGTCAACGCCTCGCCACCGGTGATGCACATGCGCACCGGCAGGGTTTCGCCCTGAGTCGCCAGCCATTGCGCCAACTGGCTGCCGTAGCTTGGGGTGAAACCAAGAATGTTGATGTTATGACGACGAATCAGCCCGCAGATTTCTTGCGCATCCCACTGGCCTTGCGCACGCAGGACAACCTGCGCACCACTCAACAGCGGCACCAGCAGACGCTCGGTCGCGGCATCGAAGTTGATCGAATAGAAGTGCAATTCGCAGTCGTCGGGTCGCATGCCGAAGCGTTCGATCACGGCGCGGCAGTGCATGGCGATTTCACCGTGGGACACCACCACGCCTTTCGGTTTGCCGGTGGAGCCCGAGGTGTAAATCAGGTACGCCTGATGCTGCGGCAGGCTGATAAACGGCAGCTCAGTGGCCGGGTAGTTGGCCAGTGCAGCGGCATCTTCTTCCAGGCACCAGCGGCCGACGCTGGCCGGCAACTCGCCGAGCGCGGCGAACATCGCCGCATCGCTGAGCAGCAAACCGATGCCGCTGTCTGCGATCATGTAGTGCAAGCGATCCAGCGGGTACTCCGGGTCCAGCGGCACATAGGCGCCACCCGCCTTGAGAATTGCCAGCAGGCCGATGACCATCTCCAGCGAACGCTCCAGCGCCAAACCGACCCGAACCTGCGGCCCGACTCCACGCTCGCGCAGCATCCAGGCCAGACGATTGGCGCGACTGTCGAGCTCGGCGTAGCTCAGGGTTTGCCCGGCGAACGTCAGGGCCGGTGCGTCCTTGCGCACCAGCGCCTGTTCGCTGAACAGGTGATGGATGCATTGATCGAGACGATGTTCGCCCGGCTCAATGCCGAGGCTGTCGAGCAGGTTTTGCTGTTCAGTGGCTTCCAGCAACGGCAGTTCGCTGAGGCGTTGTTGTGGGTCGGCGAGCAACGCTTCCAGCAGGTTGCACCAGTGCCCGGCCATGCGCGCAATGCGCGGCTCATCGAACAAATCGGTGCTGTAGGTCAGGCAGCAACCGAGGCGATGGTCGAGGTCGGTGACTTCCAGATTGAGGTCGAACTTGGTCGCTCGCGCATCGTTGGCCAGGTACTCGACCGTCATCCCGGCCAGGGTCCGGCTCTGCTGGAATTCCCAGCGCTGCACATTGCACATCACCTGGAACAGCGGGTTGTAAGCCGCACTGCGGGTTGGTTGCAAGGCTTCCACCAGATGATCGAACGGCAGGTCCTGATGGGACTGGCCTTCGATCACGGTATGGCGAACCTGCTCGAACAACTCGCCGACAGACATCTGCCCGTCGAGCTGGCAACGCAGCACTTGAGTGTTGAGGAACGCGCCGATCAGCCCTTCGCTTTCCGGGCGAATGCGGTTGGCCACCGGCGCCCCGATGCGCAGATCGGTCTGGCCACTGTAGCGATAAAGCAACACCGCCAGCGCGGCAGTCATGGTCATGAACAGGGTCAGACCGTTGTAGGCATTGAAGGCACGGACCCGCGCCGCAAGATCATCACTGAGGTCGAAGCGGAACAGTTCGCCCTGATGGCTTTGCACCGGCGGACGCGGACGGTCGGCCGGCAATTCCAGCAGCGGGTGTTCGCGGCCCAGTTGCGCGGTCCAGTAATCGAGCTGGCGCTGACGCTCGCCGGACTCCAGCCATTGACGCTGCCACACGCTGTAATCCAGGTACTGCACCGACAGTGGCTGCAGCGGCGAATCGCGATCATCGACAAACGCTTCGTAGAGCGCGCTCAATTCCCGAGCGAAGATGTCCATCGCCCAACCTTCGGTGACGATGTGGTGCAGGGTCAGGACGAAGTAATGCTCCTGCTCGGCAGTCTTGACCAGGCAAGCTCGCAGCAGCGGTCCGGTTTCCAGATCGAAAGGTTTATGGGCTTCGTCATCGGCCAGTTGCTGGACCTGCCATTCGCGGCTATCGGCATCGAGCGTGGTGTAATCCTTCCAGTCCATGCGCAGGCGGGTGTCTGGATGAACCTGTTGCCGGGCCACGCCGTCGACGCTCGGGAACGTCGTACGCAGGGTTTCGTGGCGCATGATCAGCGCTTGCAGCGCCGCCTCGAAACGCCCGACGTCCAGCACGCCGCGCAACCGCGCCATGCCGCCGACGTTGTAGGCCGGGCTGTCCGGTTCCATCTGCCAGAGAAACCACATGCGTTGCTGGGAATAGGACAACGGCACCGGTTGGCTGCGGTCGACCTTCTCGATCGGGGGCTGCTTGTTGGTTTTGCCGCTGGCCTGGATCAAGCGAACCTGTTCGGCAAACGCGCCCAGTTCACTGGCCTCGAACAGCGCCCGCAAAGGCAACTCAACGTCGCACGCCTGGCGGGTGCGGGAAATGATTTGCGTAGCCAACAGCGAGTGGCCGCCGAGGGCGAAGAAATCGTCGCGCAGGCCGATCTGCGTTTGGCCCAGCACCTCGCGCCAGATACCGGCGATCTGTTGCTCAAGGGCAGTGACCGGTTCGACATGTTCGCGGATTTGCCACTGGGGCTGCGGCAAGGCGCGGCGATCGAGTTTGCCGCTCGGGCTCAGGGGCATTTCGTCCAGACGCATGAGTTGCGCCGGGACCATGTATTCCGGTAGCTCGGCGGCGAGTGCGGCTTTCAGGCGGGTGGTTTGAGCATCGATGGTTTCGCGGGTTTCAGTGGCGGTGTAGTAACCAATCAACTGCCCACCCGCCGCCGTTTCGCGCACCAGCACCACCGCTTGGGCGACGCCAGACTGCGCCAACAGCCGCGCTTCGATTTCTTCCGGCTCGACACGAAAACCACGCAGTTTGACTTGCTGATCGAGACGTCCGAGGTATTCGATCACGCCGTCGGCGGTCCAGCGAGCACGGTCACCGGTGCGGTACAGACGTGCGCCCTGCTCGCCCAGCGGATCGACCACAAAGCGTTCCGCAGTCAGACCCGGGCGACCCAGATAGCCACGGGCCAAACCGATACCACTGATACACAGTTCACCCGGCACACCGGCCGGTACCGGGTTGAGGTCACTGTCGAGCACGCGGCACAGCACGTTGCCCAATGGCCGGCCAATCGGCGAGCGCTCGCCATCAGCCGTTGTGCAATACCAGTGGGTGACGTTGATCGCCGTTTCGGTCGGGCCGTAGCGGTTGTGCAGTTGCACCGCTGGCAGTTGCGTTAGCACCCGGTTGCGCAGTTCGGCGGGCAAGGCTTCGCCGCCGGAGAACAGCCGGCGCAGGCTGGTGCATTCGGCGGTCAGCGGTTCGTCGATGAACAACGAAAGCAGCGGTGGCACGAAGTGCAGCGTGGTCACGCCGAATTGCTGGACCAGTTGCGCGATGCGGTGCGGATCGCGGTGTTCGCCAGGGCCGGCGATCAGCAGGCGGCCCCCGGTGATCAGCGGCCAGAAGCATTCCCACACCGACACGTCGAAACTGATCGGTGCTTTTTGCATCAGCACATCGGTTTGGTCCAGACGGTAGGTGGCTTGCATCCATTGCAGACGTTCAGCGAGGGCCGCGTGAGTATTGCCAACGCCCTTCGGCTGACCGGTGGAACCGGAGGTGTAAATCACGTAGGCCAGGTTGTCGCCGTGCAGGTGCAGACCGGGCGCATGGCTTGGCCAGTTCTCCAGATGCAGGGCGTCCATGGCAATCACGCTGACGCCGTCGGTGGCCGGCAGGCGGTCGAGCAACCCGGTTTGGGTCAGCAGCAACTCGACGCCGCTGTCACTGAGCATGTAGGCCAGGCGCTCGGCCGGGTAGTCCGGGTCCAGCGGCACATAAGCGCCGCCGGCCTTGATGATCGCCAGCAAGCCAATCAACAACTGCGGCGAACGCTCGGCGGCGATGGCCACGCACACGTCCGGGCCGACGCCTTTGTCGCGCAGGTAATGCGCCAGGCGGTTGGCCTGGGTGTGCAGTTCGGCGAAGTCCAGGCTGCCGCCGTCCCATAGCAGCGCGGTGCGTTCCGGGGTCTGGCGCGCTTGTTCGTTGAGCAACTCCGGCAGCCATTGGCTGGCCGGCGTGCAAGGTGTGGCGCTCCAGGCAGATTGCTGATCGTGCTCACTCGGGGTCAGCAGTTGCAGGTCGCCGATGGCGGTTTTCGGTTGCTCACAAATGGCTCGCAGCAGGTTGCTGAAATGCTCGGCCAGGCGCTCGATAGTCGCCGCGTCAAACAATTCGCTGGCGTAGTCGAACGACAGGCTCAAGCGGCCATTGCGGTCTTCTTCACTGTGCAATTGCAGATCGAACTTGGCTTCGCGACTGTGCCACGGCAGCTCTTCGGCGAGCAGTCCCGGCAAGCGACGCAGCGCAGTGAGATCCCGTTGCTGATGGTTGAACATCACCTGGAACAAGCCCTGCTCGCGGGCCTGGGGGAAGGCTTCGAGCAGTTGTTCGAACGGCAGGTCCTGATGCGCTTGCGCACCCAATGCGGCTTGACGGGTTTGCGCCAGCAACTCAACGAACGGCCGTCGCGAATCCACCTCGGCGCGCAGCACCTGGGTGTTGATGAAGAAGCCGATCAGCCCTTGGGTTTCCAGGCGCGGACGGTTGGCATTCGGTACGCCGATGCGGATGTCGCGTTGGCCGCTGTAGCGATGCAGCAGGCTCTGGAATGCCGCGAGCAACAGCATGAATGGCGTCGATTCATGGGCCTGGGCGGTCTGGCGAATGGCGTCGCTCAGACGCTTGTCCAAACGCAGCGTGTGGCGGGCGGCGCTGTGAATGTGTTGCGCCGAACGCGGATGATCGGTGGCCAGGTTCAGGGTCGGATGCTCATCACCCAACTGTTCTTTCCAGTAAGCGAGTTGACGCTCGCCCTCCCCTTGCGCCAACCACTGGCGCTGCCAACTGCCGTAGTCGGCGTATTGCGTCAGCAACGCTGGAAGGCTGACGGTTTGACCTTGAGAGGTAGCCGCGTACAGGCGCGAGAATTCGTCGATCAGCACGTTCATCGACCAGCCGTCGGCGATGATGTGGTGCATCGTCACCAACAGTTGATGGTCCTCATCGCCGAGGCGCACCAGGGTCACCCACAGCAGCGGGCCTTTTTCCAGATCGAACCGGGTGCGGGCTTCGTCCTCGCGAATTTGCTGCGCGCGGGCTTCACGCTCGGCGGCTGGCAGGTCACTGATGTCGATCACTTGCAGGTTGAATTCGCCGGCAGTAATGACCTGTTGCAGGGCTACGCCATCACGCTCGAAAAACCGTGTGCGCAGGGATTCGTGACGCTCGATCAGTTGCTGGAAACTGGCGCGCAAGGCGTCTTCGTCCAGTTCGCCGCGCAGGTGCAAAGCACCGGGAATGTTGTAGGCGCTGCTCTGCGGGTCGAGTTGCCAGGTGATCCACAGACGGTTTTGTGCCAGGGATTGCGGCATGGCGTCACTGCGCGACAGCGTGGTGATCGCGCCTTGAGCCTGGCCGCCATCCTGTTGTTGCCGGGCGATCGCCGCAGCGAATGCGCCGAGGGTTGGCGCTTCGAACAACAGGCGCAGATTCAGCTCCAGCCCCAGCTCTTCACGCAGGCGTGCGACCACTTGAGTGGCGGCGATGGAGTTGCCGCCGAGCAGGAAGAAGTGATCGTCGGCGTTGACCTGCTTGACCTGCAATTGCTCACACCAGATCTGGCCGATCAACGTTTGCAGCTCAGAGCCCGATTCAGCTTCGGATGGGTTTGCGATGTCTGCCGACGGGAACAGCGCATAGCTGTCGAGGCTGCCATCGGCCAGGCGATTGCGGCACGCCGAGCGTTGCAACTTGCCGCTGGATGTCTTGGGCAGCGCCCCCGGATTGAGCAATACCACCACGCTCGGCGCTTGCTGATACGCCTCGGCCACCGCTTGACGGATGGCTTTTATCAACGCCTCGGGCGGCAGGATTTTCTGCACGCTGCGGCTGATTTCCGCGGCGATGCCGATGCCCTCCTGCCCCTCGACGTTGACTGCGAACGCGGCCACGCGACCTTTGCGCACCACCTCCACTTCACGCTCGATGGTCTGCTCGATGTCCTGCGGATAGAGGTTGTGACCGCGAACGATCAGCATGTCTTTCAGGCGCCCGGTGATGAACAGTTCACCGTCGCGTAAAAAACCCAGGTCGCCAGTGCGCAGCCAGGTGCGGCCAGCGTGCTGGACGAACGTTTGGGCCGTGGCTTCGGGGTTGCGCCAGTAGCCATGGGCGATGCTCGGCCCGGTGGCCCAGACTTCACCGATCGCGTTGTCGGCGAGTTCTTCGAGCGATACGGAATCGACAATCAGCACCGCGTGATCCGGCTGGCTGACGCCGCAGCTCATGATCGCGCTGCCGTCGCCCGGCTCGGCACGGTTCTGCGCCAAGGCCTGATCATCCAGGCGCAACGATGGAATGCCCTGGCCGCGCGGGCTGCCGGCAACGAACAACGTGGCTTCCGCCAGGCCGTAAGAGGCCATGAAACTGTCCGAGGTAAAGCCACACGCCGCGAACTTCTCGGCGAAGCGTTCCAGGGTGTCGAGGCGAATCGGTTCGGAACCGGAATACGCCACGCGCCAGCCACTCAGGTCGAGGCGTTCCAGCGCTGATTCGCTGACCCGTTCGCTGCACAGTCGGTAGGCGAAGTCCGGCCCGCCGCTGATGGTGCCGCCGTATTCGCTGATCGCCTCCAGCCAGCGCAATGGTCGGCCGAGGAAGTAGGCCGGCGACATCAACACGCACGGCACGCCGCTGAAAATCGGCTGCAACAGGCCGCCGATCAAGCCCATGTCGTGGTACAGCGGCAGCCAGCTGACGATCACGTCATCAGGGTTCAGATCGATGCCGAATCCGTGGCGAATCAGCAGTTCGTTGGCCACCAGGTTGCCGTGACTGACTTGCACGCCTTTAGGCAACGCGGTGGAACCGGAGGTGTATTGCAAGAAGGCGATGTGCTCGCCTTGCAGGTCCGGCGCGACCCAATGCTCGGCCAGGGTGCTGTCGAGGGTGTCGACACACAGCAGCGGCGGCGCCTCGTCTATTTGCAGTAACGCGTCGCGCAGGTCGGCGCTGGTCAGCAGCAAGCGCGGTTCGGCATCGCTAATGATCGACAGCAGACGTTCCTGGTGATGACGACGGGTCGATTCAGGCGGATAGGCTGGCACCGCAATTACACCGGCGTACAGACAGCCAAGAAACGCCGCGACGTAATCCGGGCCGCTGGGAAACAGCAATACCGCGCGATCACCGAACGATGCCTCTGCCTGCAACGCGCCGGCAATGGTTCGCGCCCGTTGATCGAGCTCACGATAACTGAGCACCACAGCCTGATCCTGGGTTTCGGCGAGAAAACGCAAGGCCACCCGGTCCGGCGTCAGGGCCGCGCGGCGCTGAAGGGCTTGGACCAGTGTGCTAGGGAGTTCGAACGCGTCGGTCATGAGGTTTCCTGCCTGAATTCGGCTTGCAAGTGGAATCGGTTTTCGTACGTCACGCCCGTTCATGGGCATGCAGGACGCGGTCTTCGCCGACCGCGCAAGGCTTGGGAATGCTGGTTTGGCCGGGGCTTGCGCCCGGAACCATTCACCAATGAGAACGGATGAAGTCTTGAAATAATTAGTCGCCAGGCTTGAGCGCCGGCAGGCTTGCAGCCAGGTAGGTGAGTCAGCGTGTCGCCGTTCTCACTCTGCTCTTATGTGGAGCATTAATTCTCTTTCTCAATTGACAATCATTATCATTCAGCCTAATTTGTCGCTCGATGTGTAGGACGACTCCGACCCACTTGTCGTCCCACGACCCTATTTGCAGCAAGGTGATTTCCAATGACGGAACAAGTATCCACAAGCAGGTGCGATTCACCGCTACTTCAGGCCTTCGTCGACAACCGACTGATTCTGGTCAAAATTGCCGCCCGCATCACCGGTTGCCGATCACGCGCCGAAGACGTGGTGCAGGATGCGTTCTTCCGGCTGCAATCGGCGCCGCAGATCACGTCGTCAATCAAGGCGCAGCTCAGCTATCTGTTCCAGATCGTGCGTAACCTGGCGATCGACCATTACCGCAAGCAGGCGCTGGAGCAGAAGTATTCGGGCCCGGAAGAGGAAGGTCTGAACGTGGTGATTCAGGGCGCTTCGCCGGAAACCTCGCACATGAATTTCTCGACCCTGGAAAACATTGCCGATGCGCTGACGGAGCTGCCCAGCCGCACCCGTTACGCCTTCGAGATGTACCGCCTGCACGGCGTACCGCAAAAAGACATCGCCAAGGAACTCGGCGTCTCGCCAACCCTGGTGAACTTCATGATTCGTGACGCGCTGGTGCATTGCCGCAAAGTGTCGGGCAATCGTGCGGATACCTTTGCGCGCCGTTAAAAGCTTCGCGGGCAAGCCTCGCTCCTACAGGATTGTGTCGATTACATTATTTGTGAACGACACAACACTGTAGGAGCGAGGCTTGCCCGCGAAGACTGACTCAAGACCGCAACAGGCCTTGAGCGTTACGCATCAAGCCAACGAACACCGATCAAAAAACCGCTCACGCCCCAACACCATCAGCGCCGCGCGCTTGTGCGGGAAGTCGAACTCTTTTTCGCAGTGGAAACACTGATTGTGCATATGCCCGATCATCTTCGCGTTGTCGGCGCGAGGCTCGGCGACCACCCGTTGCGTGCGTGGATCATCGAGAAACAGGTAATGCACCAGCGCTGATAGCCAGCTCGCCACCTTGTGCGGCCCGCGGTGATGTTCTTCGCCCACCAGCATGTGAATGCCACGGTCGTAATCGCCGGCATCGTAGAACGGCGCAATGCGATCTTCCTTGGCCCAATAGGCTTCGAAATAGGCAAACGGCTGATCATCGAAGCAGCCGATCAGCGTCAAGGTATGCGGGTCGGCTTCGAGCTTGCTCAGGTATTCACGATGCTTCTCGAGACTGCCCTCCTCCTGCCAGAAACTCGCCACCCGCGGGCTGTTCTGCCAGCGGTTGAAACGCGCCAGGTCATGCTCGATTTCTACCGTGCGCAGGGAAACCCACGCACCGAGCCGCGCATCGAAGCGTCGATACACCTCACCACGGGGTTTCAACGCACGCAATGGATGGCGCTTGCCGCCACTGATGACCATTTGCTGCGGATAGCTGCCAGTGCGCGACTCGCCCAGCCAAGGCTGAGGCAATTGCCAGAACAGCGTGCGTTCGCAGTGATACTGGCCGGTGACTTCGGTCGCGATCAGCAGTCCGCTGAGCAAGGCTTCGGTGGGCACATCATCGAGTTGCCAGGTCAGACGCTGACACGCCGCGTCACGGGCAAACAGCCAATAGCAAGCCGCCCAGAATGCCTGACCGTCAGGACGGCCGAAGCGCTCCTCCAGCCGCAGATGCAACTCCGGCTCATGGGTCAGCCGCAGCTCGATCAACGGTTGCCCTTGCAGGCTGAGGCTCAGGCGGCTGGCGGTTTCATCGGCTACAAGACAGTTGCCTGACGGCAAGGCCAGGGTGGTCAGGTCATTCAGATTGGACATGGGTGGGGCTCACGGTAATCGTCGACAGTTCAACGATGTGACGTGAGCCGGGGCTGGAAATTTAAGCGCAGTCGCCAAATGCGCGTCTCATGGCACTAATCAGGGGCACGACTCAGGGTTTACGCACCGGTACCAAGGCAATTTTGTAGGGATCGAAAATCTTCAGCATCTGGCCATTGTTTCGCAGGCCTTGCAGCAACTTGCCAAATGCTTCACCGGTAATCGGCGCCTGCGGGCGAATCAGCGCGTAATGGTGATAGACCTGATCGATGCGCTGCGACACCAGCAATTGCTCGCCGACTTTCTGGTTACGCAGCAGGTAATCGCTCAGGTAGGAACGTGTCACCAAGGCAATGTCCGCTCGTCCACGCAGCACCATCAGCAGGTTGCTGTCGTGGGAATAAGTCAGCGTGGCCTTATAGGTTTCGGCCAGATACTTGGGATCGGCATTGAAACTGGCAAACTCGTAGTGATAGCCGCTGTACAGCGCCAGACGCTTGCCAGTCAGGTCCTTGAAGTAATTCTCATCGCGACCGGGTTGCTTCTGCGCGACAAAGATTTCTGCATCTTCCAGGCCCATGTCGACAAGGGTATGCGCAATGTCCTTCCAGCCCCAGTCCGGGTTCTCGAAAATCGCCATATCGACCCGGCCTTCCTTGAAGTCATTGAAACGCCGGGGAATGGAGGTGGGCACCAGCACAAACCGATAGTCGGTTTGCAACTGATTCAGCGCTTCCACCAGTTGCGGCAACAGACCGGTGTCGGCACCGGACTCCGGGCGCACGGTATAGGGTGGAAAATGCGCGGCACCGACCCGCACCTGTTGCGCAGCCTGAGACGGCAACACGCAGCACACTGCAAGCGCCGCCAGCAAAAGCCGAGACGCTGTCCGAATTGGCGAAGACATCAAAACAGCCTACTCCCCGAAAAAAATATCCATCAATGCATTCAAGCTAGGCGGTTTCGCCAACTTAGCCAGTTTCTTGTCGAGATAGACGGCTCACTGCCGTTCCTCAAGCACCAGAATCAACGCCTCATCGGCCAATTGATCAAGGCTCATGCTGCCATCGGCACGAAACCAGGTGGTGGTCCAGGACAACGCGCCCGTCAGGAAACGGCGAGTGATGAACACGTCGCCACGGATAAAACCGGCGTCCTTGGCTTCGCCCAGCACCTGCAACCAGATGTCCTCATAAATATCACGCAGCGCCAGAACCTGCGCCTGGCCTTCTGCTGACAGCGAACGCCACTCATACACCAGCACCGCCATGGCCTCGCCGCTGCCGCCCATGATCGACTGCAATTCACAACGAATCAGCGCCAGCACCCGCTCGCGCACACTGCCGGCCTCGGCCAGGGCTGCGCGCATCAATGCGGTATTGTAGCGAATGGTTTCCTCCATCACTGCCCGCAGGATCTCATCCTTGCTTTTGAAGTGATGAAAAATACTGCCTGATTGAATACCCACCGCACTGGCCAGATCACGCACGGTGGTGCGTTCATAACCTTTGTTGCGAAACAGGTGAGCGGCCACTTGCAGCAGTTTGCCGCGGGCGCTGTCCGGGTCGGTCAATTGGCCGCTGTCGACCAATTCGCGCATCACCCTCAGGGCTTTTTGCTCGTCCACCCGTTCTCTCCTACAGTCGATCAATCAATTGCGCCGCTGGCCGCTAAAACAGCGGGGTTGCGCGGGCAATTTAAGCTGGCGGGGGCGACCAAGCAAGCGCTTGGGCAGAAGATATTTCAGCCGTTTACAAACCAAGCGCTTGCTTGGTAGTCTCGAAGCACTTCTGTCGGAGGTGGTTATGGAATTGACTGCGCCTAAAACAATCCGCATCGGTTGCGCCAGCGCATTCTGGGGCGACACCTCGACCGCCGCCGCGCAACTGGTGGAAGGCGGGCGGCTGGACTACCTGGTGTTCGATTATCTGGCCGAGATCACGATGTCGATCATGGCCGGGGCGAGGATGAAAGATCCGGGGGCCGGCTACGCCAGCGACTTCATCGAAGTCCTCAGTCCCCTCCTCAACCAGCTTGCGGAACAACAAATTCGCGTCATCAGCAATGCCGGCGGCGTCAATCCACAAGCTTGCGCCGCTGCCCTGCAAGCGGCTTGCGACAAGGCCGGGGTGACGCTGAAGATTGCCGTGCTGTCGGGTGACGATCTGCAACCGCAGTTCAAACACCTGAGCAGCCTTGGCCTGCATGAGATGTTCAGTGGTACGCCCCTGCCGCCGATGTGCGTATCGACCAACGCCTACCTCGGCGCGCCGGGCATCGTCGAAGCCCTGCGCCTGGGCGCCGACATTGTGATTACCGGGCGCGTGGTCGACAGCGCCGTGGTCAGCGCCGCGCTGGTGCATAAGTTCGGCTGGTCGTGGCACGACTACGACAAACTCGCCCAGGCTGCATTGGCCGGGCACCTCATTGAATGTGGCGCCCAGTGCACCGGCGGCAATTTCACCGATTGGCGCGACGTGCCCGACTACGAACACATCGGTTTTCCGATCGTTGAAGTCGGCGTCGACGGCCAGTTTATCGTCAGCAAACCCGATGGTTCCGGCGGTCTGGTCACGCCGCTGACGGTGGGCGAGCAGATGCTCTATGAAATCGGCGACCCGCAGGCCTATTTGCTGCCCGACGTGGTGTGCGATTTCAGTCAGGTCAAACTCGTGCAACAAGGCAAAAACGCGGTACAGGTGCATGGCGCAAAAGGCTTGCCGCCGACCGATCACTATAAAGTCAGCGCCACGTATCCGGACGGTTTCCGCTGCACCGCCAGTTGCCTGATCGCCGGGATCGATGCCGTGGCCAAGGCCCGACGGGTCAGCCAGGCGATCATCAACAAGACCTCGGAAATGTTCAGCCAGCGCGGCTGGGCGCCCTACAGCGAAGTGAATATCGAACTGCTGGGCAGCGAAGCGACTTATGGCCCGCACGGCCAGCGCCAGGACAGCCGCGAAGTGGTGATCAAACTCGCCGTGCGCCACCCAAGCAAACAGGCCTTGATTCTGTTTTCCCGGGAAATCGCCCAAGCTGCCACCGGCATGGCGCCGGGGTTGACCGGGATCGTCGGCGGGCGGCCGACGGTGTACCCGCTGATCCGGCTGTTTTCATTCCTGATCGATAAAACGGCCTGCACCCTGCAAATCGACCTCGCCGGTGAGCGTCACCCGTGCGCCCTGCCCGCCCTCGATGTACTCGACCCGGCTGACTTGCCGCTACCGTTCGATCCGCCCCAACCCACAGAACGCGCCGACGCCAGCGTAGCCCTGATCAAACTCGCCGTGGCGCGCTCAGGCGACAAGGGCAATCACAGCAACATCGGCGTCATGGCCCGCCATCCCGACTACCTGCCATGGATCGCCGAAGCGCTGACACCTGAGGTGATGGTCGACTGGATGAGCCATGTCCTCGACCCGATCCACGGGCGTGTCGAACGCTGGTATTTACCCGGCACTCAGAGCTTTAATTTTCTTCTGGAGAACGCACTCGGCGGCGGTGGCGTGGCCAGCCTGCGGATCGATCCG
This sequence comes from Pseudomonas sp. GW822-FHT02E03, assembly GCF_058802325.1. Classification (NCBI taxonomy): domain Bacteria; kingdom Pseudomonadati; phylum Pseudomonadota; class Gammaproteobacteria; order Pseudomonadales; family Pseudomonadaceae; genus Pseudomonas; species Pseudomonas sp. GW822-FHT02E03. Next base: position 45,038 of record NZ_JBXAOA010000005.1, read on the forward strand.
CAAGGCAAGGCGTTCGCCCAACAACTGCTGGAGATCCAGATTCCGGTGCCGCAGCACATCGCCGATCAGGTCAACTAGAGGACCTTCGCCATGGCTTATGACTCGATTTACAAACCCGACCTGTTCGCCGGCCAGAACATCATCGTCACCGGTGGCGGCAGCGGCATTGGCCGTTGCACCGCCCACGAGCTCGCAGCCCTCGGCGCGCAGGTGCTGCTGGTGGGGCGTAATGCCGAGAAACTGAAAAAGGTCGCCGCTGAAATCACTGAAGACGGAGGGAAAGCCAGTTGGCAGGTCTGCGATATCCGCGATGAAGACGCCGTCACGCAATTGGTCAGCGAATTGATCCGCAAACACGGGCCGATTCATGGGCTGGTCAACAATGCCGGCGGGCAGTACCCCTCGCCCCTGGCGTCGATCAATCAGAAAGGGTTCGAAACCATACTGCGCACCAACCTGGTGGGTGGTTTTCTGATGGCCCGTGAGGTGTTCAATCAGTCCATGAGCAAGCACGGCGGCGCCATCGTCAACATGCTCGCCGACATGTGGGGCGGCATGCCCGGCATGGGTCACTCGGGCGCGGCGCGCTCGGGCATGGACAACTTCACCAAGACCGCCGCGTTTGAATGGGGCTATGCCGGCGTGCGGGTCAACGCCGTCGCGCCAGGCTGGGTCGCTTCCAGCGGCATGGACACCTACGAAGGTGCGTTCCGGGCCGTAATCCCGACCCTGTGCGAACACGTACCGCTCAAGCGCATCGGCACCGAATCGGAAATCAGCGCGGCGATTGTTTTCCTGCTCAGCCCGGCAGCCGCTTTTGTCAGCGGCAGCACGTTGCGCATCGACGGCGCCGCCAGCCTCGGCGGGCGGGCCTGGCCAATGCACAAGGCGCAGAACAGTCATTCGTACAACGGCTTTCACCGCGCCTATTTACCCGAAGTACTCAGACCCGACGCGTCCAAACCTGACACCTCCAAACCAGACGAACTCAAGGACAAGGAATAACCATGCCGGTCATCCAGTCCCAGGTAGACCCGTTCAGCGAATCGTTCGCCCGTAACCGTGCGGCCATGCTGGCCGGCATCGAGCAGGTCCGCCAGCTCGAACAGAACCTGCGGAGCAAAGCCGCCGAAGCCAAGCCCAGGTTCGACAAGCGCGGGCAACTGCTGCCCCGGGAGCGACTTAACCTGCTGCTTGACCCCGGCGCGCCGTTCCTCGAACTGGCGAGCCTGGCCGGCTACAAGCTGCACGACGACAAGGACGGCAGTTCGGCCGGCGGCGGCTTGATCGCCGGTATCGGTTACGTGTCCGGCGCGCGGGTATTGGTGGTGGCGAACAACAGCGCGATCAAGGGTGGAACCATTTCCCCCAGTGGTTTGAAAAAGTCCCTGCGCCTGCAACAGATCGCCATGGAAAACAGACTGCCGGTGATCACCCTCGCGGAGAGCGGGGGCGCCAACCTCAATTACGCGGCGGAGATTTTCGTCGAAGGCGCGCGCAGCTTTGCCAATCAGGCGCGGATGTCGGCCATGGGCTTGCCGCAAATCACCGTGGTCCATGGCTCGGCCACGGCGGGCGGTGCTTATCAGCCGGGGTTGTCGGATTACGTGGTGGTGGTGCGCGGCAAGGCCAAGCTGTTTCTTGCCGGGCCGCCGCTGCTCAAGGCCGCTACCGGTGAAGTCGCTACCGACGAAGAACTGGGCGGCGCCCAGATGCACGCGCAAACCGCCGGCACCGCCGAATACCTGGCCGAGAACGATGCTGATGGCGTGCGCCAGGTGCGCGAGATCATGAGCCTGTTGCCGTGGAACGATCAGTTGCCATGGTTACCCGAACGTCGGTGGGAAGAACCGCTCTACCCCATCGACGAACTGCTGGGACTGATCCCGGATGACCCGAAAAAGCCCTACGACGTGCGCGAAATCATCGCCCGGATTGCCGACGCTTCGAACTTCCTCGAATTCAAGGGCGAGTTCGACCAGCAAACAATCTGCGGGCATTTGCAGCTTCAGGGTCGAGCCTGCGGCTTCATCGGCAACAACGGGCCGATTACGCCCAAAGGTGCGAGCAAGGCCGCGCAGTTCATTCAGCTCTGCGACCAGAGCCAGACGCCCCTGCTGTTTTTCCACAACACCACCGGTTTCATGGTCGGCACCGAGTCGGAACAACAAGGCGTGATCAAGCACGGCGCGAAAATGATTCAAGCGGTGGCCAATGCCCGAGTGCCTAAATTGACGATCGTCGTCGGCGGTTCCTACGGCGCTGGCAACTACGCAATGTGCGGCCGCGGCCTCGACCCGCGCTTCATCTTCGCCTGGCCCAACAGCCGCACCGCGGTGATGGGCGGCGCCCAGGCCGGCAAAGTGCTGCGGATCGTCACCGAAGCCAAACAGCTCAAGGACGGGTTGGTGCCCGACCCGAAAATGCTCGACATGCTGGAACAAGTCACCGCGCAGAAGCTCGACAGCCAATCCACCGCGTTGTATGGCAGCGCCAATCTGTGGGACGACGGGCTGATCGATCCGCGGGACACCCGCACGTTGCTCGGGTATTTGCTGGACATCTGCCATGAGGCCGAGGTTCGTTCGCTGCAACCCAACAGTTTTGGTGTCGCGAGGTTTTGATTGATCGTTCCTACGCTCTGCGTGGGAATGCAGCCCGGGACGCTCCGCGTTCCAATGGCGGACGCAGAGCGTCCATAGAGGCGTTCCTTTGCTACGCATGGGAACGATCGGGTTCGTCAGGAGAACAATAAAAAATGATCTTCACCCAGGAACACGAAGCACTGCGCCGCACCGTCCGTCAATTCGTCGATCACGAGATCAATCCTCATGTCGAGGAATGGGAAAAGGCTGGGCGCTTTCCGATCCATGAGATCTTCCGCAAGGCGGGCGACCTCGGTCTGCTGGGGATTTCCAAACCGGAAAAATTCGGCGGCATGGGGCTCGACTACAGCTATTCGATTGTGGCCGCCGAAGAGTTCGGCACCATTCATTGCGGCGGTATTCCGATGTCCATCGGCGTGCAGACCGACATGTGCACCCCGGCCCTGGCGCGTTTCGGCTCCGATGAACTGCGCGAAGAATTCCTCCGCCCCGCGATCACCGGCGAGCAGGTTGGCTGCATTGGCGTCTCCGAAGTCGGTGCCGGCTCCGACGTAGCAGGTTTGAAAACCACCGCCCGCAAGGACGGCGACGACTACGTGATCAACGGCAGCAAGATGTGGATCACCAACTCGCCGAGCGCCGATTTCATTTGCCTGCTGGCCAACACCTCAGAAGACAAACCGCACATCAACAAGTCGCTGATCATGGTGCCGATGAACAGCCCTGGCATAAGCCTCAGCTCGCATCTGGACAAGCTCGGCATGCGCAGCTCGGAAACCGCCCAGGTGTTTTTCGACAACGTGCGTGTGCCACAACGCAACCGCATCGGCCATGAAGGCGCGGGGTTCATGATGCAGATGCTGCAGTTCCAGGAAGAACGATTGTTCGGCGCCGCGAACATGATCAAAGGCCTGGAGTACTGCGTCGACAGCACCATCGAGTACTGCAAGGAGCGCAAAACCTTCGGCAATGCGCTGATTGACAATCAGGTCATTCATTTCCGCCTGGCCGAGCTGCAAACCGAAATCGAATGCCTGCGGGCGCTGGTCTACCAGGCCACCGAGCAATACATCAAAGGCCAGGACGTCACCCGTCTGGCGTCCATGGCCAAACTCAAGGCCGGGCGCCTCGGTCGGGAGGTCAGCGACAGTTGCCTGCAATATTGGGGCGGCATGGGCTTCATGTGGGACAACCCGGTGGCGCGGGCTTACCGCGACGTGAGGCTGGTGTCGATCGGCGGCGGTGCCGACGAAATCATGCTGGGGATCATCTGCAAACTCATGGGCATCCTGCCGGGGAAAAAAAAATGAACACCCTCCCCATTTGTCAGACCCTGTTGCTCGAACGGCATAACGGCGTGTTGCACATCACCCTCAATCGCCCCGACAGTCGCAACGCCATGAGCTTGCAAATGGTCGCCGAGCTGCGTGCGGTGCTGGTGGCGGTGCGCGATGACCGGCAGGTTCGCGCGTTGGTGATCGGCGGTGCCGGCGGGCATTTTTGTGCCGGTGCCGACATCAAGGACATGGCCAATGCCCGCGCGCAAGGCGCGACCGCCTACCGCGAATTGAACCGTGCGTTCGGCACCTTGCTGGAAGAAGCTCAGCATGCGCCGCAAGTGGTCATCACGGTGCTGCAAGGCGCGGTGCTTGGCGGCGGCTTCGGTCTGGCCTGCGTCAGTGACATAGCCATGGCCGATCATCAGGCGCAATTCGGCCTGCCGGAAACCAGCCTCGGCCTGTTGCCGGCGCAGATCGCACCGTTCGTGGTGCAGCGCATCGGCCTGACCCAGGCCCGCCGACTGGCCCTGACCGCCGCACGGTTCGATGGCACCCAGGCCCGGCGGATGGGATTGGTGCATTTTGTCGAGCATGACCCGCAAGCCTTGGCCGAGCGCCTCGATGAAGTGCTGGCTCATGTGTTGTGTTGTGCTCCGGGGGCTAATGCGGCGACCAAAAAACTCTTGCTGGCGAGTGCGGGGCAACTCTCGGATGGCCTGCTGGATCAGGCGGCCGAGTGGTTCAGCGAAGCAGTGACCGGGGATGAAGGGATCGAGGGGACGATGGCCTTTGTGCAAAAGCGAAAACCGGGTTGGGCGATTTAAAAGCATCGCGAGCAGACTCGCTCCCACAGAGATCTGTGTCGTTCACAAAATCCTGTGGGAGCGGGCTTGCCCGCGATGGGGCCATCACATTCACCGTAATACAAAGGGAATAACCCATGCCCGCCTTCAGCAAAATCCTGATCGCCAACCGCGGTGAAATCGCCTGCCGCATCCAGCGCACCGCGCAAGCGCTGGGCTACCGCACCGTCGCAGTATTCAGCGACGCCGACGCCGATGCCTTGCATGTGCAGATGGCCGACGAAGCCGTGAACATCGGCCCGGCCCCGGTGCAGCAGTCTTACCTGAACATCCAGGCAATCATCGACGCCGCCCGGCGCACCGGTGCCGATGCGATCCACCCCGGTTACGGCTTTCTCTCGGAAAACGCAGAATTCGCCCGCGCCTGCCAACAGGCCGGCATCATCTTCATCGGCCCGAGCCCCGAGGCCATCGAACTGATGGGCAGCAAACGTCTGTCGAAACTCGCCATGATCAAAGCGGGCGTGCCCTGCATCAAAGGCTATCAGGGCAGCGAACAGGACGACGCGACTCTGAGTCGCGAAGCCGAACGCATCGGCTACCCGCTGATGATCAAGGCCAGTGCCGGTGGCGGCGGTCGTGGCATGCGCCTGGTGCACAGCGCTGGAGAGTTGCTGGAGCAACTCCGTACCGCACGCTCCGAAGCGCAGCATGGGTTTGGCAGCGACGAACTGATCCTCGAGCAAGCCTTGATCGACCCGCGTCACGTCGAAGTTCAGGTGTTTGGCGATCAGCACGGCAACCTGATCTACCTCGGTGAGCGCGATTGTTCGATCCAGCGCCGGCATCAGAAAATCATCGAAGAAGCGCCCTGCCCGGTGATGACTGCCGACTTGCGCCAGGCCATGGGCGAAGCGGCGCTCAAGGCGGGGCGCGCGGTGAATTATGTCGGCGCCGGCACTGTGGAGTTCCTGCTGGATGCTCGCGGGCAGTTTTACTTTCTGGAGATGAACACCCGGCTGCAAGTGGAACACCCGGTGACAGAGCTGATCACCGGCCTCGATCTGGTGGCCTGGCAGTTTCACGTGGCCGAAGGACTGCCACTGCCGTTGCAACAGGAGCAGGTTCAGCTCAACGGCCATGCCATGGAAGTGCGTCTGTATGCCGAAGACCCAGCCCAAGGATTTCTGCCGCAAACCGGGCGAATCGCAGCCTGGGAACCTGCGTTGCCGGGCGGTGTGCGGATCGACCATGGCTTGATCGAGGGCCAGTCTGTCAGTCCGTTTTATGACCCGATGCTGGGCAAGCTCATCGCCCACGGCGCCACCCGCGAAGAAGCCCGGCGCAAGTTGCTGCGGGCGGTACAGGACAGCGTGCTGCTGGGCGTGCAAAGCAATCAGCGCTTGCTCGCCTGCCTGCTGGAACATCCGCAGTTCATCAGCGGCAAGTTCAGCACCGGGTTCATCCCCACGCACTTCGCCGATCATCCCTGCCTGCATCCCCATGTGCCGAGCGCCGAAGAACTGGCCATCGCTGCGGCGCTGTTTTATCAGGCTTCAGCGCAGGCTCACCGCACCCCGCTGGCCGGTTGGCGCAACAACGCCAGCGTGCCCTTGCACTACCGAATAGGCCTGGAGGATCAGGATTGGCCGGTGGAATTGAACGCTGAACCTGGCAAACCCTACCGTGCTCAGATCGGCGCTCGTACCCTCGAACTGAAGGTCATCCAGTGCGACGGACGTTGGGCCACGCTGGAAATCGACGGCATCCGCCAACGCCATGCCTATCGCCTCAAGGCCGGGCAACTCTGGTTGTTCACGCGCCCCGGCAGCCTGCGACTGGTCGATCGGACCCAGGCGCTGGTCAGCGGCCAGGCCAGTGTCAGTTCCGGCACGCTCAAGGCGCCGATGGACGGGGCGATCGTCGACGTACTGGTCAGTGAGGGCAGCCCGGTCAGCAAAGGTCAGCTATTGGTGGTGCTCGAAGCAATGAAAATGGAGCATCCGCTCAAATCGGGGATTGACGGAGTGCTTAAACGCTTGCAGGTCAGGGTCGGCGATCAGGTCAAAAATCGTCAGATTTTGTTAGAGGTCGAATAAGCCGCTAGGCGGATCCGCCGGGTTTGGCTACGCTCAAGCCCTATCAGGACGCGGATACCAGGAACCCTGCGATGCCTCACTGGTTGGTCATTGATCTGGAAGCCACCACCGATGAGGGTGGCTGGCCAGTAACGGAAATGGAAATCATCGAAATCGGTGCCACCCTCGTGGACCGCAAGGGCCAGGAACTGGATCACTTCCAGTGCTTCGTGCGCCCATTGCGCCGGCCCTTGCTGACGCCGTTTTGCCGGGAACTGACCCACATCACCCAGGCCAATATCGATGCCTCACAACCGCTCACCGACGTCTGGCCGTTGTTCGAACGCTGGCTCGGTCAACATCACGCGAGCCTGGAAGGCTGGGCCAGTTGGGGCGATTACGACCGCAAACAGCTGCTTCAAGACTGGCAGCGCCTGCAACTCGACAGCGCCCTGAGCCGGGTGCCGCACATGAACCTCAAGCAACGCTTCGCCAAGGCTCGTCGACTGGAGCGCCCACTGGGGCTCAATGGAGCCTTGCAGTTGGCGGGCCTGCAGTTCACGGGTCAGCAGCATCGGGCGCTGGAAGACGCGCGCAATACTGCGCGTTTGTTACCGCTGGTTTTCCCCGCGAATCCTTGAGTGCAGGAGGTGACGCCTATCGACACCTTGTGCATACTGGCCGGCCCTTTTTAGCCCTTTTCGAGGAACCGCCCATGTTTAAAGTCAACGAGTACTTCGACGGCACCGTCAAGTCGATCGCCTTTGGCACCGCTGAAGGTCCAGCGACCATCGGCGTCATGGCACCGGGCGAATACGAATTCGGCACCAGCCAGCGTGAAATCATGCACGTGGTGTCCGGCGCCCTGACCGTCAAACTGCCTGACAGCGATGCTTGGGAAACCTTCGCCGCCGGCAGCCAGTTCAACGTGCCCGCCAACAGCAAGTTCCAGCTGAAAGTGGCCGTCGACACCGCTTACCTGTGCGAATACCGCGGTTAACCCCCCGGGTTTTCACAGAGACAAAAAAAAATGCCCGTGTCCTTGGACGCGGGCATTTTTTATTTTGAAGGGCTTTTATTCGAGGATCGTCACGGGCATGCCGACTTCAAGCCGGCCATTGCCGTCGTTGACCAGATTCTGCCCGAACATCGCGCCGTCGGCCTCGGTGCGGTATTTCTGCAAGGTCGCCAGCGGTTCACGATCTTCGCTGCGTTCGCCGGTCTGCGGGTCGATGGTGGTCAGAATGCAGCGTGAGCAGGACTTGACCACGCGGAACTCGACATCGCCAATGCGGATGCGCTTCCAGCTATCTTCGGCATACGCCTCGCTGCCCTCGATCACCAGATTGGGCCGGAAACGCAACATCTCCAGCGGCCGCCCGACCTTGCTCGACAAGTCATCCAGCGACGCCTGACCAATCAGCAACAACGGGAAACCGTCGGCAAACGCCACCTGATCGTCGTCCCTGCCATAGCCGGCCTGGGTGGTCCGCGCGCGATCAAGCGGCACTTGCACCAGACGCGTCGGCTTGCCGATAAACTCACTGACCCAGGCACCCGCCGCATCGCCGGCATCGGGGACGCGCAAGGTGTCGCGCCAGATGGTCACGCCACGCAAATCGGCATCGCCGTCAGGCAACGCAATATCGATCGTTGAATGGCCCGGGGCACTGAGGGTCAAGCCGCCGTCGGCATTCCACAACGCCGACAGCTGACTCATTTTCGCGACCGCGCGTTGGGTCAGAAAGCGCCCGCTGGCCTCGTCCACCAGCATCCAGCGTCGATCACCGTCCAGTCCCAGCTTGTCCAGGCTGACCTGATTGAGGGTCTCGCCCTTGCCGGATTTCAATGGAAAACGATAAAGCGCGCTCAGACGCATGGCCAGCTCCCTGGTGGGTAAAAACGCCACCCTATACGAGCTTGATTGCCGAATCAAAGGCTGATGTCAAACCAGCCTCTACTCGTCCTGTCAGGCAGGTATTGCGTCGAGCATCAGGCGCTGGCGCACTACGTCGACGAGTTTGTCGGGCTGGAATTTGGAGAGGAAGTTGTCGCAGCCGACCTTCTTCACCATCGAGTCATTGAAGCTGCCCGACAGCGAGGTGTGCAAGACCACATAAAGGCCGCGCAAACGGGGGTCATTACGGATTTCGGTGGTCAGGCGATAGCCATCCATCTCCGGCATTTCCGCATCGGTGAAGATCATCAGCAGCTTGTCGGTCATGACTTCGCCCGTATCTGCCCAGGCCTTGAGCATGTTCAGCGCCTTCAAGCCATCGCTGGCAATGTGCATCTTCACGCCCAACTGACCCAACGTGTCGCGCAATTGCGACAAGGCCACGTTAGAGTCATCCACCAGCAGCACTTCACGGCCACGGGCACGCTCCAGCACTGGATCGTCGAGTTTGTCGCGCGATACCTTGGCGTTGTACGGAACGATCTCCGCCAGGACTTTCTCGACGTCGATGATTTCCACCAACTGATCATCGACCTTGCTGATGGCGGTCAGGTAATGCTGGCGACCGGCACTGGCCGGCGGCGGCAAAATGGCTTCCCAGTTCATGTTGACGATGCGGTCCACGCCACCGACCAGGAACGCCTGCACCGAGCGATTGTACTCGGTGACAATAATGGTACTGGTGGGACTTGGCACCAACGGGCGCATGCCGATGGCCTGGGACAGGTCGATCACCGGCAGCGTCTGGCCACGCAGGTTGACCACGCCGCAAACAAAGGGATGGCGTTGCGGCATCAGGGTCAGCTTCGGCAGCTGAAGCACTTCCTGAACCTTGAAGACGTTGATCGCAAACAATTGCCGTCCGGCCAGCCGAAACATGAGAATTTCCAGGCGATTCTCACCCACTAGTTGCGTGCGTTGGTCTACCGTGTCGAGAATGCCGGCCATTAATGACTCCTGGGCTTGTTCTGATGAATTCACTAAAGGGAGTTATCGGCTGTTTTTGCCGGACCTTGACCCCCAGACAAAATGCCAGGCTCAGGCATTGATGTCACATTAACATCATGCTTTACTGGCTCCGTGATTTTCATCTGCTTCCTCCCCTGCGGCGCGACCTCGGTTTGCACGTTAGGTTCCCCTGCGTAAGGGATTCCCCTAGTAACAATCAGGCCCAACCTGATATTCGCAATATCCAATAGCCATTAATGTGACGCCATTCTCATTGCATGAATGGAGTCAGGCTTTTGTGTGCGATTGCAGGTCAGTGGCCATCCACCCTCTCGAGTTCCCCTGCCGGCGCTCAAACCTGCCGGAGCGCGATATCACGAAGGCTTGGCAGCGCGGGGACACCTATGGTTCTCGTCGGCACACACGACATTCCCTCATCTGACACGACGTTGTGGAGATAAGCATGCCGAACGACACCAAAGAGTGGGCTCAGCGATTTCCGGAATTTCTCGTTGAGGCTGAAACACTCTTGGCCAAATCCGAGGAATGCCTGAGTCATTTGCAACTGATCAGCAATGACAAGGACGCCATCGATTGCATGCTCAGCACCCTTCTCAAGCTGTCCAGCAAGGCCGATGCCTTGGCACTGGCGGCGGTCTCGGAGTTCTCGCTGCATATCCATGGATTACTGAGCTGCGCGCAGAACCACATGGACCTGCACGATCAAGCCCTGGACGCGCTCAAGGACTGCTTCACATTATTGGCCTGGCAACTCGAACTCATCGATCAGACTACCGGCCAACTCAGTCTCGATGACACTGAACAGACCTCACTGATAGAAGCGTTTGCGTTTCAAGTGGGACAAAGTCAGTTTCAGCCGCCCAGCCATGCCAGACCCTTCAGGTTGGTTTCGTTCTCGGAACGGCAAGCTTAAGAACATCAGCCCTGGTCGTGTTGTGCTTTTCTATTGCCATGACGCCGCCCTATAACTTGATGCGCTCATGCCGCAATTGAATGGGTCATTGCGTCGAAGACAGTTCGAGATAGTTATCCCTGTCTCGACTTCAGATAGTGGGCAATAAAAACAAAATGCCTGGCAGTCGATATCTTCCGACGACAACAATCGAAAGTTTTTCCATTATGGAACCATCGTCCAAAAACTGTATTTTGACTATATAGAGCTATATACCGAACGCGACCAACGGTATGTTAAGTGGTAGTATGCGGACCATTAGTTGACGCCAATTAATGGCACAGTGAAGCCAGCCAAGCACTCTGAAGGCTGCATTTCCAGCACTGCACCACAGCCATGAAGGCGACTTCACACAACGATTTCCACACAGAGACCCGTCAGTCCTTACGGCCGGTCTGCCCGCAGCGAACATCCATTGGCTCCATCCGCTATGTACGCCAGCCTCAAGTCAATTACCCTGTGGCCACCCTCCCGAAAAAACGCGCGCCGGTTCACGCTTTTTCTGTGTATCTGTTCGGCGCTTGGCAGCCTGCTGGTCTACAGCTTGTCCATATCTGTGCCGTTGAGTCTGCTGGTGCTCAATAGTGCAGCGCTGACCTGTGTCTGGGTGGGACATTGCCTTTCGCGCAAATCGATAAAGTTTCAACCTCAAGAACTGGCTGACCGTCTGCTGCAAGTGCAGGAAAACGAACGCCATCGGCTCAGTCGGGAACTGCATGATGACATCGGTCAATTGCTGACCGCCGCGAAACTTCAAAGTGAATGGCTCAAACGTCGAATGCCCGAAGAACTGCAGGGTCAGTGTTCGGTACTGTGCGATACGCTGGACGAAACACTCACCAAGGTGCGAGATGTGTCGGCCATCCTGAATCCGCGGCAACTGGCCAGTCTCGGGCTGGAAGCCAGCCTGCGTGCACATTTACTCAGGACCTTGGCCAATACCTCCGTGCACTGGAGCCTGGAGTGCCATCAACGCCTGACGGGCATACCGGAGGAAATGGCGGTGGCAGCCTTTCGCATCACCCAAGAAGCGGTTACCAATATACTGCGTCACGCCGAGGCCAGTAATTTGTTGGTCCGCCTGCAACGCCTGCCCCAAGGCCTGACGTTGTTGATCAGCGACGACGGCCTGGGTTTCGCGCCAGCGGCAGATCCCGCTCGCGAGGGGCAACGCGGAATGGCCGGGATGTCGGAACGGATCGATCAGTTAGGTGGCACACTGACCGTGACCAGCGAGCCGGGCAAAGGCACTCAAATCGAAGCACTCTTCCCCTGGGCGCCGCGTGCGCTAGAACGGGCCAGTACGAATAAGGTTATGCATTGACTTGTAACTTACTTCTGGTGGATGACCACTCGCTTATCAGGGCCGGCGTGCGCGCCCTGGTGCTGGATATTCCCGGCTATGCGGTAATCGGGGAGGCCAATGACGGCTCGCTGTTAGTCGAGATGGTCGAGCAGCTGTCCCCGGACATCATTCTGCTGGATATTTCCATGAAGGAAACCAGTGGTCTTGAAGCCTTGCAGCGACTCAAGCGCGTACGCCCGCAGTGCAAAGTGCTCATCCTGTCGATGCACACCGACCCGGCGCTTATCATGCAGGCCCTGGAATCAGGGGCTCATGGCTACCTGCTCAAGGACACCACGGCCACCGAACTCGAACATGCCCTGGATGCCTTGCGCAATAACGAACGCTACCTGAGCCCGGCCATTGCCCATACCGTCATCAACCAGGCGCTGACCCGAACCCAGAAAAATCAGACGCAAACCCAGGACTCGCACAATCTGACGGCACGTCAGCTGGAAATCCTGCGACTGATTGTTCGCGGAAAATCCACCCGGGAAATCGCCAATGGCCTGGGCCTGAGCATCAAGACTGTCGAAACCCACCGCTCGCAGATCATGAAACGCTTGCAGATCTACGATGTGGCCGGTCTGGTGCTGTTCGCCGTGCGCGAGCAAATCATCAGTCTGGACGATTAGCTGGATTCGAGACACTCAATAGCGGCGAGCCCTCGGGCAAATGCACCCGCAATGCCGCCGGGCGCGCCGAGAAACGCAGACTATCGCCCTCCAGAGGTTCACCATCAAGGTTGATATAAAGGCCCTCCGAGACTTTGATCTCCACCCATGGCAAGCGAGCTCGCACAAACATGTTATCGATGCCGAAGCCATCGGCCAGCAAATCTTTCAAGGTACCGACCACTTCCTGTGGCGCGGGCAAAATGCTGATATCCAGCAGACCATCGTCCGCCAGCGCCTGCGGGCACAACACATGACCACCGCCAGCCTGTCGGCCATTGCCAATGCCCAATGCCAGCAATTCGCCGCGCCAGTGAAAATCTGGCCCCTGCAACTCGCCATAGGCCGCATGCAACTCACTGAAGCGCGATAAACCCGTGAAGAGATAAGCGGCGCCGCCAAGAATTTTTTTCAGATCTTCGGAGGTATTGGCCGTGACCTGACTGCCAAAGCCGCCAGTGGCCATGTTCAGGAAAACCTGACCGCCTACTTCTCCCAGATCAATGGTTCGCGGGACAGCCTCCAGAAGATCCAACGCCTGAGCGGGCTCCAGAGGCACACCGGCAGCACGAGCAAAATCATTGGCGGTGCCCAAGGGCAAAAGTACCAGGCTGGCCTGCGTCGAATGCGCCGCCATGGCTTCAGCGATGTCACGCAAGGTACCGTCGCCGCCGCCGGCAATCAGATGCGTATAGCCTGCCGTCAGCGCTTCTTCCACCAACCGCTGCGCATCACCGGCCTCCCAGGTCAGTCGAACAGCCAGTTTCCAGCCCTGCTGGCGCTTGCCTTCGACGGCTGCACGGACCTCCTCATTGAGTGCCTGCTTGCCATGCAGAATCAACAGTGCCTTGCGCTCGCTCATTTTTGCCACTCCCATATCCGCAATTCCATGGGATATGTTGACCTCGCAGCCCCTGATAAAAGTCGACTGGATTTCAATTATTTCCAAGGGAAGGAAACGTGAGTCCTACAGAGCGGTATTTTTTCGTACAAAACATGAGGAATCGGCTCAATTGACCCATCCGAACAATTGGTAGACCGTTGGATCTCGGTTATCCGTTATCACCCGTTAATTACACAGGGACGTGAAACAATGAATGAAACCTTCTTAAGGGCCTCAAAAAGCGCAAGCAACAACGGCATCGATCACCTGAATGGTTTTAACGCAAGGAGCCAGTCAGTCCATGCAAAGCCATGACCTCAGACTACCGGTAACTCCGGTCGCGCCGTTCGCAGAAAATCGCGCCAATCATCAGGCTGAACTCAAAAACAGCGCAAAGCACACCGGAGAAGTGGACATGGAACCTCGCGTCATTGAACTGGAGACACACCTCAAGTACATCCGCAGAGACATGGATGAAGTCCGGGGTGACGTCAAATCCATCAAACACAGGCTTGCCTATTCAGCTGGCGCAACAGCCGTGATCCTGGGTCTTCTGGCCTGGATCGCCAACAGCCGCTTCGATCAGGTCGTGACACTTCTGGCACATTAAGAAATGGTCACGCACGCAAGCCCGATGCGATCAACCGGGCTTGCGGGGCAAAACCAGTGCCTGTATCAGCTCAAGACTTCACTCAGCGGGATGAAGCTCACCCAATCACCCTCAATCAGCGTACGGTCCTCCAGCACTTCAACCAGACCGTCAGCCCAGGCAGCACTGCGCAGTACGCCAGAGCTCTGATTCCTGTAGATGATTGCCCGGCCATTCTCCAGACGTCCGCGCAAGTACTCACGTCGGTTACCAGCCTTTGGCCAGACAAACCCTGCCGGCACCTGAAACTTCAGGGGCTCAACTTCTTTTACGCCTTGGCGGCGCAAAAGGTAGGGCCTTGCCAACAGAGCAAAAGTCACCAGGGTAGACGCCGGATTGCCGGGTAAACCGATCACGGGCACGCCGCGAAAATGCCCGAACGTCAGCGGCTTGCCTGGTTTGATGGCAAGCTTCCACAGCGTCAATTCGCCCTCTTCCCGCAAAGCAATGCCCAGAAAGTCAGCCTCTCCCACCGATACGCCACCGGTCGAGAGAATCAGGTCGACATCCTTCAACTCACCGAGGCGGGCACGAGTGGTCGCTAAATCATCGGGAAGAATACCGGCATCGATCACCTCACAACCTAACCGCTGCAACCAGCTGCAAAGCAACACTCGATTACTGTTGTAGATCTGTCCTGGCCCAAGGGCCTGACCAGGCTCAATCAACTCATCACCGGTAGACAAGACCGCAACACGAACCTTGCGAACCACGTCCAGCTCAGCGCATCCCAGCGATGCCGCCAGCCCCTGCTCAATAGGCCCCAGACGCGTTCCGGCGGGCAGGATCAGCTCACCGACGGTGGCTTCCTGACCTTGTGGACGGATGTTCTTTCCTGGGGTCATGGTTTCGGTGAAACGTACTCGCTCATCCGCCTGAACCTCGGCGTTCTCCTGCATCTCGACACAGTCGGCACCGGCGGGCACAGGCGCGCCAGTGAAGATCCGCGCACAAGTACCTGGCTTCAAGGGCTCCGGGGCCTGGCCTGCAAAAATCTTCTGACTGACCACCAACGGCTCTCCCGTCCAGTCGGCCACGCGCAAGGCATAACCGTCCATGGCACTGTTGGGCCAAGGCGGCAAATCAAGTGTCGAGACCAGGTCAGCGGCCAGGACACGCCCCTGAACCTGCGCCAACGGCAAGCGTTCGTGCTCACGAATCTTCGAGGCATCGGCCATCTCCAGTAAACGCGCCAGTGCCACCTCGACAGCCATCAGACTGCCTGTCTTGCCTGGCTTACCCGCGGGTTTCACAGGGTGCCGCCTGTTTCAGATGGGCCACGAAATTGCACGGACGGTGACGAGAATCCAGTTGCTCGGCGAGAATGCCGTCCCAACCGGTGCGCACCGCGTTGGTCGAGCCCGGCAAGCAGCACACCAGCGTGCCATTGGCCAGACCAGCCAAGGCCCGGGACTGAACCGTCGAGGTGCCGATATCCGCTACCGATATCTGCCGGAACAATTCACCAAAACCATCGACCTGTTTATCCAGCAGGCAACTCACGGCTTCGGGCGTGCTGTCGCGACCGGTGAACCCGGTACCGCCGGTGATCAGCACCACTTGCACGACCTCATCAGCAATCCAGTTGGCGACTTGCGCGCGAATTTTGTAGAGGTCATCTTTAAGCAATACACGGGCCGCCAGGTTATGACCGGCAGCGCTCAAACGGTCGACGAAGACCTGGCCTGAGGTATCGGTTTCCAGGGTACGGGTATCGCTGACAGTCAGCACCGCGATGTTGAGCGGTGCGAAAGGTACATCAGCCTTGGCTTTCATAGGCTCGTCCAGTTGTAGGAGAAACAGCCCGGTGTTATATCACAGCGCCTCATTTTTTCGCCGCCCTCATGGAGAAGTACGATGACCTCGAATACAACTCTGGCGCCCTGCTCCATTCTGCTCCTGGCCGGCGGTCGCGGCCAACGCATGGGCGGTCAGGACAAGGGATTGCTGGATTGGCACGGCGAACCGCTGATCGCGCATCTGCACCGCAAGACGCGCCCGCTGAGTGATGACCTGATCATCTCCTGCAACAGAAACCTGGAAAAATATGCGCCTTATGCGGATCAGTTGGTCCATGACGACGAAGGCGACTTTCCGGGGCCGTTGGCGGGTATTCGCGCTGGCCTGAAGGCCGCCCGTCACGCCTGCTTACTCGTGCTGCCCTGCGATGTGCCACGCATCGATGCCGCGCTGCTCCAGAGCATGCGTGAAACCGCCGGACAGCATCCGGACAAACCGCTGATGCTGCGCCATGGTGAACATTGGGAACCCTTGCTGTGCATGATTCCCGTCGCCCTTTCAGCGGCTTTCGAGACTGCCTGGAACGAAGGCGAGCGCAGCCCGGGTCGCCTTATGCGCAAGCTGGGCGCCACAGCCCTGCAATGCCCGGATAACGACCCCCGCCTGGCCAATCTCAATACGCCGGAACTGTTAAGCACACACCACACTGTGTCAGACTGACACGCGAAGGAACTTGCGCGCGTTGTATACGTCTCAAGCTCAGCAACCAAAAGAATTCCCATTCGGAGACACACCCATGACTCAACGGACCCTCGCCACTTTCATGCTCGCACTGGGCCTTGCCACTCTCGCCGGTTGCGCATCGCCTACAGTGATCACCTTGAATGACGGTCGAGAAATCCAGGCCGTCGACGCGCCTAAGTACGATGAAGAATCGGGCTTTTACGAATTCGAACAACTGGATGGCAAGCACACCCGCGTCAACAAAGATCAGGTCCGTACCGTTAAAGATCTGTAATCTTTACGGCGACAACCAGATACAGAAAAGCCCGCTTTTAAAGCGGGCTTTTTCGTGGCTTAAGAAAAGCAGGGTCGTTAGCCCTGTGATCACCACTGCAAGGTGATGGTGCTTTCGAATTCTCTTTCCTGCCCCGTGACCGGATCGACAAATCGCAGCCCCTGGGCCAACAGCTTCAAGGGGTTGGCATAGTCATCTTCTACGTCCTTGAGCACCTGCGGATAGAACGGATCATTGCAGATGCTGGCCCCCAGGGCTGTCATGTGAACTCGCAACTGATGTTTCTTGCCCGTCACCGGGTACAACGCATAACGCCAGAGTTCACCGTTTTTTTCCCTGATCTCGACAGCCGTCTCGGTATTGCTGATGCCCGGACCTTCTTGCATGCGAAAAAACGGCTCGCCATCGATAAGTCGACTTTTATGAACCAGCGGGAAGGAGTGTTCCGGCAATGCCCGGGCGATTGCTTCATAGCGCTTTTCGATCTGGCGTGTAGGAAACAATGACTGATACGCCGACCGACTCTGAGGGTTGGCTGAAAACAGCACCAGCCCCGCCGTATGCCGGTCGATGCGATGCAAAGGCACCAGATGCGGGTTATCCAGGCGACGGATCAGCCGTCGCAGCAATGTCTGCTCCACGTATTCACCCGCCGGAGTCACAGGCAGAAAGTGTGGTTTGTCCGCCACCACCAGATGCTCGTCGGCATAGAGGATCGACTCCACTACCGGGATCGGTTTTTCGTCCGGCACCTCACGGAAATAATGAATCCGCAGACCTTCCTTGTAAGGCAGGTCCAGGGGGATCGGCAAGCCTTGCCCATCAAGGACACGACCGCGAGCAATTCTGTCCAGCCATTGTTCACGACCGATGGCGCTGAAGTGTTCGCACAGGCAATCGAGGACGGTCTGCCACGTCCCCGGCGGCAGATAGAGCGTGCTGGCCTGGTTGTGTGCGGCAGAAAAAGATGAAGTGGACATACGAAAAGCTCTAACCCCTCAATACAGAGCGGCATTATCCAACAGTGGCCGGAACGAACCTAGAAGAGAATCCTCAGGCCGGTATCGACTGTGCTCGAGCGGCTGCTTCGGTGAACTCCTTGAGCCAGCGCAGCACATCGACCGCTTCCCAGCGCCCCGGATCATAAAGCGCATACAACAACCCCTGATAGCCCACGACATCCAGCTGCCGGTGGTAGCCCGCACGCTGGAACAAGGCTTCGATTTCGGCGAAACAGGTATTGAAATGCAATTTGTTGAAGGGTGTTTTCCCCTCCGTGACCAGACCATCCAAACGCAGTTCGAGGACAGCCTCGCGCACCACGTCCGCCGACATCCGGTTCACGCTGTTCTTCAATTGCTCGACATTGACCAAGGTTCATCCCTCTGACGTCCGGGATCGCCTGCGTAAACCCGAAACCGGGGAAAGCATGGCAGGCAATCGGAGTAACTGTATGAACATACAGTAACCGAATAACCTGTCTTTGGCCAAGGGATGAAACGAGGATCGCGACAGGTGGGGCGCATCGATAGCAGCGTCAGGGTTCGCGCAGGAACGCCACCACTTCATCGGCACCGAACGGCCAGCCCAACTCAGCGCCGGTATCGACCCGTCGCAACACTGGAATACGCAGGCTGTAAGCTTCGAACCAGGTTTCATCGTCAGCGATATCCACCAGTTCCACCAACAGACCACGCTCGACAAACTCCATCAGCATGGCTTCGGCGACTTCACAAAGATGGCAACCAACGGTGCCGAACAACTGACATTCAGGAGGCATGACGACAAGACCCATCGAAGTAAGCGCTCATTCTAGGCCCGCGATCAAAAGCAGTCGAGCCGATGCCCTATCTGTCTGAGCAATGGCATTTCAAGAGATTTCGGTAAACTCCTGACGCACATCATTCGCCTTAACTGCCATTTGCACGATGCTCGCGTCTTTTTTACTTCTACGCTTGAGTAGCCAGAACCCTCACCGGAGTTTTTTGTGTTCGCCAATCTGTTGATCATCTTCATCTCCTCTCTGGTGGTGATTGCATTGTTCCAGCGCCTGCGCTTGCCTCCGGTACTGGGTTACCTGTGCGTAGGGCTGATGATCGGGCCGACAGCGTTCGACTGGGTGAATGAAAGCGAAGAGTTGCCCGACCTTGCCGAGTTGGGCGTGGTGTTCTTGCTGTTTTCTCTCGGGCTTGAATTTTCTCTATCGAAAATGCTCGCACTGCGCCAAGTGGTGTTTGGCCTGGGCAGCCTGCAAGTGCTGGTTTCCGGGATCGCCCTGGGGGTGTTGCTGATGCTGTTCGGCATGCCAACCACGCCTGCACTGTTACTCGGTGCCGGTTTGGCGCTGTCGTCCACCGCCATTGTCAGCAAGGAGTTAAGCAGCCTCGGTGAGCTTTTCAGCCGCCACGGCCAGAATGCCATCGCCGTGCTGTTGTTCCAGGACGTGGTCGCAGTGCTGCTACTGACCCTGGTGCCGGTGTTCGCCGGTAACAGCGACCAGGTCTGGTATTGGGCTCTGCCATTGACGCTGGGCAAGACGATCGTGCTGTTCGTCGGTCTGCTGCTGGTCAGTCGCTGGTTTTTGCCACGGCTGTTTCATGAAGTCGCCGCGTCCCGGTCCGCTGAGCTGTTCGTGCTGTTGGCGCTAGTGATCGTTCTGCTGACGGCCTGGCTGACTCACCTGCTTGGCCTCTCCCCTGCTCTGGGCGCCTTTCTCGCCGGCATGCTACTGGGGGAGAGCCACTACCGACATCAGATCGAGGCGGACATCCGTCCGTTTCGCGACATTCTGCTCGGGGTATTCTTCGTCAGCATCGGCATGTTGATCGACTTGCGCTTGTTTGCCAGCCACGGCTTGCTGATTCTCGGACTGACGCTGGGATTACTGCTGATCAAAGGCACCGTGGTCGCGCTGCTGGTCAAATGGCGCGGCAGCGATGTCGAAACCGCCTGGCGCAGCGGCCTGGCCTTGGCTCAAGGGGGTGAATTCTGTTTTGCCCTGATGACACAAATGCAACAGAACAAACTGATGCCCGCCGACTTCGGTGGCCTGCTGCTGGCCGCCACGTTCTGCTCGATGCTGGTGACGCCTTTACTGCTGCGCGCCGCTCCCCACATCGCCACACGCCTGCACCACAAGCCCAACGAAGAAGCCGAACTCGAAAAAATCAGCGCACTCAACGCTGGCTTGCACAATCACGTGGTGATCTGTGGGTATGGCCGCGTAGGTCAGTCCATCGGGCGCGTCCTGCGTAATGTAGATCAACCGTACATTGCGCTGGATACCGACCCGGTGCGGGTTCAGGAAGCAGCCGTCAATGAAAACTGCGTTCATTACGGCGATTCACGTCGCGGCGAACTGCTGGTGGCCATAGGGCTGGAACGCGCCAGACTATTGGTGGTCGCCGTGGATCAGACGGACATCGCACTGTTGATACTCAAGGAGGCACGCCGGTTCAACCCGAGTGTGTCGATTCTGGTGCGCACACGGGACGACAGTCAGTTGGCCGAGTTGAAGGCAGCCGGTGCCAGCGAAGTCGTACCCGAGTTGCTGGAGTCGAGCCTGATGCTCGCCTCCCACGCGCTGATCATGCTGGGCATACCCGGCCAGCAGGTGCGAGACCGGGTCGACCAGGTACGGCGTGACCGCTATCGCCTGCTGCATGGCTTTTACCCCGGTGCCGACGATGAGGAACGCTGATTCAATCCTGGCTCACGGCACCGATCTTGTGAACCGACAAGTCCGCGCCGTAATACTCCTCTTCCTGGCTCAGGCGCAGACCATGGAACGCCTTGATTACGCCATACACCGCAAAACCGCCAACCAGCGCCACGATCACCCCCAGAGAAGTGCCGATCAACTGGCTGATCAGGCTCACGCCCCCCAAACCACCCAAGGCGGTTTGACCAAAGATGCCGCAAGCGATCCCGCCCCAGACACCACACAGTCCATGCAGAGGCCAGACGCCCAGCACATCATCGATATGCCATTTGCCTTGGGCTGCGGTAAAGCACCAGACAAACAGTGCCCCGGCGATGGCACCGGTCACCAACGCGCCCACCGGGTGCATCAGATCCGATCCGGCGCAGATCGCCACCAGTCCGGCCAATGGGCCGTTATGCAGGAAGCCCGGGTCATTGCGCCCGGCGATCAACGCCGCCACGGTGCCGCCGACCATGGCCATCAACGAATTCACCGCGACCAGCCCGCTGACCCCTTGCAATGTTTGAGCGCTCATTACGTTGAAGCCGAACCAGCCAACGATCAGAATCCAGGAACCCAACGCCAGAAAGGGAATGCTCGACGGTGCGAATGCCACCAGTCGCCCATCGCGATAACGACCTTGCCTTGGGCCGAGCAACAACACCGCCGCGAGTGCCAGCCAGCCACCCATGGCGTGAACCACCACAGAGCCTGCGAAGTCATGGAAACTGGCACCGAAGCGTTCCAGCAACCAGGCTTGCAAACCAAAGTTGCCATTCCAGATCATGCCTTCGAAGAAGGGATAGATGAACGCCACGATCAGCGCCGTCGCACACAACTGCGGGACGAACCGGGCGCGCTCGGCGATGCCTCCCGAAATGATTGCCGGTATCGCCGCAGCAAAGGTCAGCAGAAAGAAAAACTTCACCAGCCCATAGCCATGATCGGCGGTGATCACCACCGCCGGCTGCATGAAAGTGACTCCGTAGGAAATCCAATAGCCTATAAAGAAGTAGGCCAGGGTCGAAATGGCGAAGTCGCTGAGGATCTTCGACAAGGCGTTGACCTGGTTTTTTTGTCGAACCGTACCCACCTCGAGAAAGGCGAAACCGGCGTGCATGGCCAGGACCATGACCGCACCGATAAGGATGAACAACGTGTTGGAGCTATGGACCAGACTGTCCACAGCACTTTGCAGATTTTCCATGGATTGGCAGACCTGAAGGCTGAAAAAAAGCACCAAAGCAGTTCGCGCAGAAGGATGACGCACCAAGTTGCAGCCGATCCAGACTGAAGCGCTGATCCGGATGAACCGCTTTGGCGCACAAGAACGGAACCTTTGCGCGAGTTTTGATTATTTGAGTTAAGGTTTTCCTGAAATCATGCCCGGCAACAGCGCAACGGCGCAGGCTGACGCACCACGACATAGCAAAAGTTGTACCAGTCATTTGTACTGAACCTTCACGCAAGGCTCATACTCGAACGCTTCAGTAGCCACTCACGGAGATAACCAATGGCACGCACCACAGCAAAGACTGCTCAAGAAGTTTTGATGGAAGATTTTCAGACACTGGTCACCGACACTGAAAGGTTGCTGGAACACACCAAATCCCTGGCTGGCGACCAAGCCGATGAGTTGCGCCAGCAGATCCATGACAGTCTGCTGCGCGCGCGGGAAACCCTGAAGTTGACCGAAGACTCTGTGCGCGAGCGCGGCAAAGCCGCTGTCACCGCCACGGAAGATTACGTCCAGGCCAACCCATGGCAATCGGTCGGAATCGCGGCTGGCGTGGGCTTCCTGATCGGCCTGCTGGCCACTCGGCGCTAATATGGCGATCGGCGAATCCGGCCCGTCCGCGACGGGCACCGGCTCATCCCCGCGGCGCCTCGGTGCCGCGTTTCTTGGACTGCTGCACAGTCATGTCGAACTGTTCGGCATTGAATTGCAGGAACAAAAAGCACGCACGGTAAGCCTGTTGTTGTTTGCAGGCCTGACGCTGGTCTTTGCCTTGTTATTGCTGGTGGGCTTGTCGACGCTGGTGTTGATCCTGTTTTGGGACACCTATCGCCTGGCAGCAATCATCGGGCTCTGTGTGTTCTATACCCTCGCCGCGTTGTTCTGTGCGATGCGCTTGAGAGCAGCGATTTTCGATGAATCCTCGCCCTTCCACGGCACCCTGGAAGAGTTGGCCAATGATCGGGAGCGTCTGTTGCCATGAGCCTGTCTGAACTTCCCCGCAACAGCTCGCGCACGGAAATGCGCAAGGCGCTGATTCGCCTGCGCATGGAAATGCATCGCCAGGAAATCCGCCACGAATCCCAACAGCTGCTGCATCCCTTGCAACGGGTGCGTGGCATGACGCAAAACCTGCAAGACGGTCTCGGCATCAAACACGCCCCGCTCTGGGGCATCGCGGCCGTGATCGGGTTGGGCTTTCTGACCGGCAAGGGGGCCAAGGGTGGCGGTATCGGCAGCCTGACTCGGCTGGCTCGCCTGGGCGTCACGCTGGGGCCACTGATCAAACTGATCATGCAGAACTCGCGCAAACACTAATCAGTCCTGTTTGGCTGCATTCTTGCAACACCACCAGGATTAACCTCTTTTTCGAGAGGTTAATCCTGCGTGCCTGCTTGGTGTCCAGGGTTACCCAGAACAAAACCTTACTAAGGAGGCTTCGTGATCGACGGGCAACCGCTCGCCTGCTTTCAGCCGTTCATCGATACCGCCACGGGCCGCATCGCTGGCGTCGAAGCGCTGGGTCGACTGCGTCAGGCCGACGGTCAACTGACCTCGGTAGGACCTCTGTTCGCCAACCCACGAACCCCCGCCATCGCCCTGCGTCGTCTTGATCGCCAGATTCGCGATGATGCGCTGAGCCGTTTGCATGAAGCGCCCCCGGACTGGTTTCTCAGCCTCAACATATCGCCCCGCTGGATCAGTCGCTTGCACCGGGACCAGGCACTGCCAAGTCTCAAGCAGCTGAGCAGGCATGGCGTCGACGCGCAACGAATCGTCTTTGAGATCACCGAACTGGGCGGTGACAGCCAGCGTCTTGCCGAAGTCGTGGCCCGTTACCGACAAGCCGGGGCGCGGATCGCCATTGATGATTTCGGTGCCGGTTACTCTCAGCTCGATCGCGTGCTGGCCCTGCAACCGGACATTCTCAAGCTCGACATGCGATTGTTCCAGGCCGCCGCATTGGGAGGCCCCAGCAGCGAGGTGGTGAAGGCACTGGCGCAAATGGCGGAGAAAACCGGTTGCTGGATTATCGCTGAGGGCGTGGAAACCGAAGCTCAACTGAATTTTGCCCTGGAGTGTGGTTCACGCTACGTACAGGGCTTTCTGTTCGCCCGTGCACAAGCTGATTTCTTCGCCACAGATGCCTTTGTCGAGCGCTTCGCGCAACTGCGTCAGCGCTATGTTCAGCAAAAACTGGCTGAGCGCGCTCGCCTGATGATCATGCGCCAGCAACTCAGCGAACTGATGACCATCCTGCAAGCCTGGGCTCAAGCCAGCGCGCCCCTCAGCACCTTGCCGCAACTGGAAGCGTTCCCCTGGTTGTTGCGCTTTTATCAATGCGACCGCCACGGCACGCAGCTGACCCCCAACCTGGAATGGCGCAACAACGGCTGGGAAGCCGATAACCGCTACCTGGGCCATAACTGGTCATGGCGCCCCTACTTTTATCACTTGCTGGCCGAGGGTTGGGATGAGCGCCGGCTGACGCTTTCCAACACCTACCGCGATGCCACCAGCAATCAGTACTGCCTCACCGCCGGGCAATTCTTCGATAACGGCGAGCGACTGCTGCTCATCGATATCGATGCCGCGGGGCTCTAGTTCTCCTTGCAGGGACCGGCGCGAACCGGGAAGCTAGGGGATCAGTCACCTGACGGAGAAACCAGCCTTGGATTGGCAAACCCTGCTCACCCGCGAACGCCTCGGAAAGCCTGTGCACAGCCCGGAAGAACTCGGCCGCAGCCCTTTCCATAAAGACCACGACCGCATCATTTTCTCGGGCGCGTTTCGCCGCCTCGGGCGCAAGACCCAGGTCCATCCGGTCTCCAGCAACGACCACATCCACACACGCCTGACCCACTCGCTGGAAGTCAGCTGCGTCGGCCGTTCGCTGGGCATGCGCGTTGGTGAAACCATCCGCAGCGCCCTGCCCGACTGGTGCGAACCGAGCGACCTGGGCATGGTGGTGCAATCGGCTTGCCTGGCCCATGACATTGGTAATCCGCCTTTCGGTCATTCCGGTGAAGACGCAATCCGCCACTGGTTCCAGCAGGCCGCAGGCCGTGGCTGGCTGGATGCGATGAGCGAAGCCGAACGCAATGACTTCCTCAATTTCGAAGGCAACGCCCAAGGTTTCCGGGTACTTACCCAGCTTGAATACCACCAGTTCGAAGGGGGGACCCGGCTGACCTACGCCACGCTGGGCACCTACCTCAAGTACCCGTGGACTGCTCGACACGCCGACTCACTGGGCTACAAGAAGCACAAGTTCGGCTGTTATCAGAGCGAACTGCCACTGCTGGAACAGATCGCTCACAAGCTCGGTCTGCCCCAACTGGACGAACAACGCTGGGCGCGCCATCCGCTGGTGTACCTGATGGAGGCCGCCGACGACATCTGCTACGCGCTGATCGATCTGGAAGATGGCCTGGAGATGGACCTGTTGGAGTACGCCGAAGTCGAGTCCCTGCTGCTGGACCTGGTGGGCGACGATCTCCCGGAAACCTATCGCCAGCTCGGCCCGCAAGATTCGCGTCGGCGCAAACTGGCGATCCTGCGGGGCAAAGCCATCGAACACCTGACCAACGCAGCAGCCCGAGCGTTCGTCGAGCAACAGGACGCGCTGCTGGCCGGCACGCTGGCTGGCGACCTGGTGGAACACATGCACGGCCCCGCCAAGCGTTGCGTCTTGAATGCCAAGGACATGGCGCGCAAAAAAATCTTCCAGGACAAGCGCAAGACACTCCACGAAATAGGCGCCTACACCACCCTGGAAATCCTGCTCAACGCCTTTTGCGGCGCGGCACTGGAGCAACACAACGGCCGTACGCCATCCTTCAAGCACCGCCGCATACTCGACCTGTTGGGCAACAATGCACCCGATCCTCACGGCCCTTTACACACCTCCTTCTTGCGCATGATTGATTTCATCGCCGGCATGACCGACAGCTATGCCGGTGAAATGGCGCTGGAAATGACCGGGCGTTCAAGCCACCGATAAAAACGTATCGATCAGCCTGTCAGAGAGCTCTGAGCGGCTGATCGAATTTTCGACATTCATCTGTATTTCAACGTCGACAGAATCGCCCTACACCTTGTGCGGAGCGGACTGATCGATTGTTCGGCCATCTCGCGAAATAATCGCACTCCCTTTGCTCGACAGATGACTCATGAAAGCTCCTATGTTCAAACATGATTGGCGCATCTTGCTGGTGGAAGATCATCCCTTTCAGCTACGGGCGACTCAGTCCCTGCTCGAGAGTTTTGGCTTCACCCAACTGACCCCCACTGACAGCGCCAGAGGCGCCTTGCAACAAATGCTCAAGGCTGCGCAACCGTTCGACATTCTTCTGTGCGACCAATGCCTGCCCGACCTTGCAGGCCTTGATTTGATCGAATACGCCAGTCACCGGGGGATGATCAGGCAGGCAATACTTCTGAGCAGCCTGACATCCGTCGAACTGGACAAACTTAAAGTCATGGCCTACGAACATGGATTGCCCTTGCTCGGTTACTTGATCAAACCATTGAAACAATCAGACTTCAGAAACTTATTGACCTTGGCCTCCATATAAAAACACGAAAACCCAAACACACTAAAGCAATGACCAGCGCATAGATTCAGACCTCTAACTCAATGCTTTCAATCGCTTGACTAGACCTATCAAACCTTTGCCTTTCCTCATGCAAAACCTAGTTGATACGTAGTCCCATTCTTCTTCAGTTGTAGGACTTTTCCTATATTGCCGCTATAGCTCCCTCAGTTCATGCGGCCCCATAACTATCTGAGCTAAGGTGCGCGCATTATTTGTGCACGTATGGGATTTGATTATGAACTCCGTTTTTATTGTCGACGATCACCCTGTCATCCGCCTTGCGGTTCGAATGCTACTGGAACATGAAGGTTACAAAGTCGTCGGCGAAACTGACAATGGGGTCGATGCAATGCAGATGGTTCGCGAATGCATGCCTGACCTGATCATCCTAGACATCAGCATTCCCAAACTGGATGGACTGGAAGTTCTTTCCCGTTTCAACGCCATGAGCACACCCTTAAAAACACTGGTATTAACTGCACAGTGTCCGACACTTTTCGGTATTCGCTGCATGCAGTCCGGTGCATCGGGCTATGTATGCAAACAGGAAGACCTCAGTGAACTGATGAGTGCGATCAAAGCAGTTTTATCTGGTTACAACTACTTCCCCAGTCAAGCGTTGAACCCTGTTCGTCATGACGACGCGCGCTGGGCCGACCTGGAATTGTTCAAATCCGTTAATGATCGAGAACTGATGGTATTACAACTTTTCGCCCAGGGTCGTACAAACAAAGAAATTGCCAAGGGCATGTTTCTCAGCAACAAGACGGTCAGCACTTATAAAAAACGACTGATGCAGAAACTCAAGGCCAAATCCCTGGTTGAACTCATCGATATGGCAAAACGTAACGCGTTAGTGTGAGAAACAGGATGCCCAGCCGTTTCAAGGATTGCCTGATACTCATGGCCGCGGGTTTATGCCTGAGCACTTCAGTACTCGCGGCTCAGACAGCCAGCGAACACTACACCCTGCTCAGTCGTTCAACGGCCGGGCACATGGAAGTCCAGCTGGATACCTCACAACGACAATGGGCCAAAGACAAACGTGAATTGATCCTGGGTACATCGGCCCCGGATTATCCTCCTTTCGACCTGACCCTCAGCGGCCACGACTATGAAGGTTTCACCGCCGATTACGCAGGCATCCTCGGCAAGGCCATAGGGTTGCCGGTCAAGGTTCAGCGCTTCGCCTCCCGAGGGGCCGCTATCGAGGCGCTGGAGAAAGGCCAGGTCGACATGCTTGGCACCGCCAATGGGTTCGAGGCCGACAATGCCGACATTGCCCTATCCACGCCTTATGCGGTGGATCAACCCGTACTGGTGACACGAGAAGGAGAAACCAGATCGCTGACCGATGGGCTTGCCGGCATGCGGCTCAGCATGGTGTATCACTATCTGCCTCTGGACGAAGTCAGGGCGCTGTATCCGAAGGCAATCATCACCTCTTACCCGTCCTACCAGAATGCAATCAATGCGGTTGCCTTCGACCAGGCCGACGTTTTTCTCGGCGACACCATTTCAACCCACTACATAATCAACAAGGGGTATTTGAACAACATCCGCATGGCCAACTTCGGTAAACACGAAGCCCATGGTTTCAGCTTTGCCGTGCAGAAGGACAATCCGGATCTGCTCGCTATCATCAACGCAGTACTCAAGGCCATCCCCACCAGCGAGCGAGAAAACATCGCCAAACGCTGGAGTGCCGGCAGCGACATTCTTCTCACCGATCACAAGCTGCAACTCAGCCACCGTGAAGAGCGCTGGCTGGCACAACATCCAGTCGTGCGCGTCGTGGTCAATGAAGCGTTTGCGCCACTGACGTTTTTCGATAGCGACGGCAACTTTCGGGGCGTCACGGCTGATCTGCTCGAGCTGATCAGATTGCGCACCGGTTTGCGTTTCGAAATCCAGCGTAGCCGAAGCGATGACGAGATGATCGAGCAGATCGCTAACCATCAGGCCGATCTGATCGCCGCCCTGCTCCCCAGCGTTCAACGTGAAACGACGTTGAGCTTCAGCCGCCCCTATCTGGAAAACTCCTTTGTGCTGCTGACGCGCAAAGCGGCCGACAGCCCGACAAACCTCACGCAATTGCAGGACAAACGCCTGGCCATCGCCCAAGGCAACCCACTGGTGGATTACCTGCGTAGCGAGTTTCCGCGAATCAACCTGGTTGAGACCCCGGACACGTTCAGTGCCGTTGAGTTGCTCGCCGAGGGCCAGGCAGAAGGTGCGGTGAACTCACTGGTGATCGCCAACTACTTCATCTCATCGCGGATCTTCGAACAGACACTTCAGATCAGCACCACCATCGGTACCCGACAGGCAGCGTTTTCCCTGGCGACCGGGCGCGACGCCAAGGAACTGAATGCCATCCTCGACAAGGCACTGCTGAGCATCGCCCCCGAAGAGCTGGGCATCATCAACAACCGCTGGCGCGGCTATTCAGCAGCCTCGCAAAGTACCTGGCGCAACTATCATCGCGTGTTCTATCAGATCGTTATAGGCGCCGGTGTGTTGCTGCTGATATCCGTTGCCTGGAACGCCTATATGAGGCGCCAGATCAAACAGCGGCAGGCGGCCGAGCGCGCTTTGAACGATCAGCTGGAATTCATGCGATCGCTGGTCAATGGCACGCCTCATCCCATTTACGTGCGTGATCGCCAGGGATTGCTGCAAAGCTGCAACGACAGCTACCTGGAAGCCTTCCGTGCAAAACGCGAAGACATCATCGGTAAAGGCGTCATACCGGGCACCCTTGGCAACCTCTTCGAAGCACGGGAATATCAGGCGGACTACCAGCGCGTCATGGCCGAGGGAACGCCGCTGATTCTCGACCGTCCGTTGCACATCGAAGACCGCAAGCTGACGATCTATCACTGGATTCTTCCCTATCGCGACTCGAGCGGTGACGTGCAGGGCATCATTGGCGGCTGGATCGACATCAGCGAACGCCGGCAACTGTTCGATGAACTACGGGCC
Organism: Pseudomonas sp. GW822-FHT02E03; assembly: GCF_058802325.1. Taxonomy (NCBI): domain Bacteria; kingdom Pseudomonadati; phylum Pseudomonadota; class Gammaproteobacteria; order Pseudomonadales; family Pseudomonadaceae; genus Pseudomonas; species Pseudomonas sp. GW822-FHT02E03. Next base: position 74,515 of record NZ_JBXAOA010000005.1, read on the forward strand.
GCGAAGGAACAAGCCGATGCTGCCAACCGAGCTAAAAGCACCTTTCTGGCGACCATGAGTCATGAGATCCGCACGCCCATGAATGCAATCATCGGCATGCTCGAACTGACGCTCAAACGTATCGATCACAGTCATCCGGATCGCCCCGCCATCGACGTCGCGTACCACTCGGCGAAAGACCTGCTGGAACTGATCGGGGACATTCTTGATATTGCGCGCATCGAATCCGGGCGTCTGAACCTGAGCCCGGAGCGCGTCAATCTGGCTGAAACCGTAGCCTCGGTGGTGCGGATTTTCGACGGGTTGGCTCGGCAGAAAAATCTCGGACTGCAACTGGAGTTCAGCCCTGCCAAACCGACCACCGATGTCGTGTTGGACCCGATGCGCTTCAAGCAGGTGCTGTCCAATCTGATCAGCAATGCCATCAAGTTCACGCAACAGGGCCAGGTCAGGATCAGCGTCGAGTTGCAGTCGACCGACGAGCCCGACCGGGCCCAGTTGCAGTTACTGGTGGAAGACAGTGGCGCAGGAATCAGCGAGCAGGATCAACAGCGGTTGTTCGAGCCTTTCGTCCAGGCCGATAACTCCGGCCAGTTAGCCAGAGGCGGTGCGGGGCTAGGCCTGGTGATCAGTCGCAATCTGTGCGAAATGATGGGCGGCAGCCTGCAATTGAACAGTCAGTCGGGCGTCGGCACGCAGGTCCGCATTTCGCTGAACCTGGCCACCCTGCCGACGGAACGGATGCCGGAATCTGTCGAGCCGCAAATCCAGCCAAGCACTACCCCCTTGAACGTGCTGGTGGTCGATGATCATCCGGCCAATCGCTTGCTCATGTGTCAGCAACTGGAGTTTCTGGGGCATCGGTTCAACGTCGCAGCGGATGGCAAGGCGGGGTTCGAAGCCTGGAAGAGTCAGCCATTCGACCTGGTGATTGCCGATTGCAACATGCCGATCATGAATGGATATGAGCTGGCCAGGGCCATTCGCCAACATGAACAGCACCTGCAACGCCCTCCCTGTACCGTTCTGGGTTTCACCGCCAACGCACAGCCGGAGGAAAGACAACGCTGCAAACTGGCCGGGATGGACGATTGCCTGTTCAAACCCCTCAGCCTGACGGCCTTGAGCCAGAGGGTCGAAGGCATCACGCCGACGGTCCGCGCACCCGCCTTCAGTCTGGAGGGGCTGCACCTGTTGACCGGTGGCAACCCGACACTGAACCAGCGATTGTTGACCGAACTGCTGAACAGCACCCGCCTGGACCGCAAAGCGCTGCTGGCGTTATCCGAGTCAAAGGACCGGCAATCACTCCTCGACATTGCCCACAAAATCAAGGGCGCGGCCCGAATCGTCCAGGCCTGCCGACTGATCGACAGCTGCGAGGCGCTCGAACAGGCCTGCAATAACAGACTCCACCACGATGAAGTGGCCGATTGCAGCAAGGCCATGGAGCGCGCCATGCTCGAACTGGAGCAATCATTGCAACAACAGATGGCACGCCATGACAAAAGCACAATGAAGGAGCATTAACTATGCTTGGGGGCTGAGCAGTGTGTTAATCATCATGGAGAAAGCTGCAATGCCCAGCCCACTGCGCCCGGATCAACGCCGGTTTCCTCTGCACATCCATATCAGCGTGATGTTCACCTTCCTGTTGTTACTGACCGGGGTGGTACTGGGTATTTTCAACTATGGGCAAACCACCCATATCATCCTTTCCAGCAGCGAAAAACTCTTCAACCGCATCGAGCAGGATGTCCGTCTGGACCTGCACCGCACCTATCAGCCGATTCGTCATCTGCTCAACCTGCTGGCGGACAACCCGGCGACCCAGGCGCCTGACCTTGAGCAACGCCTGGCGTTGCTCAAGCCCTTCAGCCAATCGCTCAAGGACAATCCCGATCTGGCCTCGCTGTACCTGGGCTACGCCAATGGCGACTTCTTCATGGTTCGCCCCCTGCGTACCGTCACCCTGAAAACACAGGTCAAGGCACCGGCCACGGCGACGTATCAGGTGTGGAGCATCGAACACCCAGGCGCCGGCCAGATCCGCTCCCAATCATTGTTCTTCGATCAGAACCTGGCCCTTGTCAGCCGCCAGGACAACCCCGACGAGACCTACGATCCCCGTACCCGCGCCTGGTTCTCCAGCGCCCTTGGCAACCACGATCAGATCACCACCGAGCCCTACCTTTTTTTCTCCACCCACAACGTCGGCACCACACTGGCCCGGCGCAGTGGCGAGCATGCAGTGATGGGGGCCGACCTCACGCTGGCTGAACTGTCCGCGACCCTGGCCGAACATGTGGTGACCCCCAGTACCGAAATTGTGCTGTTCGATGCCCAGGGCAATGCCATCGCTTACCCCGACAGCAGCAAGCTGATCGTCGACGATCAGACCGCCCGGTTGATCAAAGCCGCCGATCTGAGCCCCACGCTCGCGGCTCTGCTCACCAGCCCCTCCGAGGTCAATCGCTTGAACACCGCGGGCCGTCAATGGATCGTGGCGCGCAGCAGCATCCAGGAGGGTGGCCCGCAGGGACTGCAACTGGCGCTACTGGTGCCGGAGGACGAATTGCTCGTCGATGCCTACCGCATACGCTGGCAAGGCGCGTTGATTACCCTGGCGACGCTGCTGTTGTGCCTGCCGATGGGTTGGCTGACCTCGAGAATCCTGGTCAAACCCTTGCACGCCCTGGTGCAGGAAGCCGATGCGATTCGCAGTTTCGATTTCAACTTTCCCGCCTCCCGTCGCTCGCCGGTGCTTGAAGTCGACCAACTGAGCGTGTCGATGGCGCGCATGAAAGACACCCTGGCGAGTTTTTTCCAGATCACCGACAGCCTGAGCGCCGAGACCCGTTTCGCCCCGTTGCTGCAACGGGTGTTGTTTGAAACCGTGAAAATCGGCCAGGCCCAGGCCGGTCTGCTCTACCTGCGGGAAAGTGATGACGATCGCGTGGAGCCTCATGCGCTGGTCATCCATGGCAACTCACAGGCGTTGCCGTCATTCGCCATTCAAGGACACACGCCTCAGGATCCGCAGAGCCCTCAATGGATGCAGAAATTGTCGAACGCCGACAATGTCGTCACCAGCCTGGGGTTCGAAGAGGCGGGAGATTTGCAGAAGGTTTTGCTCGCACTGGAGTGCCCACGGGTTCATCTGATCGGTATCCGGCTGCACAATCGTCATAACGAAACCGTCGGGCTTCTGGTCCTGCTGCTGGCCGACAGCGGCACGCAAGACGACCTGGAAAAACTTCGCCCGGACCGCATCGCGTTTCTCCAGGCGGTTTCCGGTGCCGCCGCCGTGAGTATCGAAAGTCAGCGCCTGCAAGCCAAACAGAAGCAGCTGCTGGACTCTTTTATTCAACTGCTGGCTGGCGCGATCGATGCCAAAAGTCCCTATACCGGCGGTCATTGCCAACGGGTGCCGGCACTGACGCTGATGCTGGCGCAGGCGGCCGCAGCCAGTCAGGCCCCGGCCTTCAGCAGCTATCGGCCCACCGACGATGAGTGGGAAGCCCTGCACATCGCTGCCTGGCTGCATGATTGCGGCAAGATCACCACGCCTGAATACGTGGTCGACAAAGCCACGAAGCTTGAGACCCTGAACGACCGCATCCACGAAATCCGCACACGGTTCGAAGTGCTCAAGCGTGATGCCTGGATCAACTATTGGCAGGCCATCGCCCTAGGGGGTGACGAGCAGCCTCTGACGCAATTACGCCATGCCAACCTGGCGGCGCTGGATGATGATTTCGCGTTCATTGCCCGCTGCAATCTTGGCAGCGAGGCCATGGCCGAGGCCGATCTGCAACGCCTGAACACCATCGCCAAACGCACCTGGACCCGAACCCTGGACGATCGACTGGGGGTTTCGTGGGAAGAGAACCGTCGTCAGGCACGGACCCCGCCGCCGACTCTGCCGGTCAGCGAGCCGCTGCTGGCGGATAAACCCGAACACTTGCTCGAACGCGCCGACAGTGAACTGATTCCGGCCGACAATCCGTGGGGATTCAAGCTTGACGTGCCACGCTACAAGTACAACCGGGGCGAGCTCTACAACCTGAGCATCACCCGAGGCACCCTGACTCGCGAGGAGCGTTACATCATCAATCACCACATGGTGCAGACGATACTGATGCTCAGTCACCTGCCCTTCCCCGGCCACCTCAGTAACATCGCGGAGATCGCCGGTGGCCACCACGAAAAAATGGACGGCACCGGTTATCCCAAACGGTTGAAGCGCGAAGACATGAGCTTGCCGGCGCGGATGATGGCGATTGCCGATATTTTCGAAGCGCTGACCGCCGCCGATCGCCCCTACAAGAAAGCCAAGTCCTTGAGCGAAGCGCTGGGCATCATGGCCACCATGTGCCGTGACGCCCACATTGACGCTGAGTTGTTCGGGCTGTTCATCAACGACGAAGTCTACTTGCAGTATGCCAACCGTTTTCTCGACCCACGACAGATTGATGCGGTCGACCCGTCAAGCCTGTTGATCAAGGCCGGCTTGAAGACCTGATCAGCAGTCAGTCAGACGCAGGAAAATCGCTGCCAGTTGCTCGATACCGGCCTGATCTTCAGCGGTAAAACGTGCAAGTTTCGGGCTGTCGAGGTCCAGCACACCGATCAGTCGACCGTCCTTGACCAGCGGCACCACCAGCTCACTGTTCGAGGCACTGTCGCACGCGATGTGCCCGGGGAACGCATGTACATCTTCGACCCGTTGAGTCTGCAAGGTGGCCGCTGCCGCCCCGCACACACCGCGACCGAACGGAATCCGTACACAGGCGATCTGCCCCTGAAACGGGCCAAGCACCAGTTCTTCATTGCGATTAAGGTAGAAACCTGCCCAGTTCAGGTCATCGAGCTGGTTGAACAGAAACGCCGAAAATTGTGCGGCATTGGCGATAAAATCACGCTCGTCTGCCAGCAGTGATTCCAGCTGCGCCCACAGCATGCCGTAGCCCTCCAGGCCCTGGCCGCTCTTTTGTAAATCGATCATGCCTTGTGCTCCAGCAGCTTCAGCCCGACCCAATAGCGGGCAAATTGATACGCGCAACGTCCGTTGCGATTGCCCCGGCCCGTGGCCCAGCGCACTGCGAGGATGTCCAGCTCTTCGTCACGCTGCCACTCAAGGCCGGCCTTGTCGGCCAATTGGCCGATCCAGTGTTCGACGACGTTGAGGAAATGCTCCTGAGTAAACGGATAGAACGACAGCCACAGGCCAAAACGGTCCGACAGCGCGATCTTGTCTTCCACCGCCTCACTGGGATGGAGTTCGCCATCGACCCTTTTCCAGTTCTCGTTATCGCTTTCCTTTTCCGGCACCAGATGGCGACGGTTGGAGGTGGCGTACAGCAGAACGTTATCTGGCGCCTGTTCGAGAGAACCATCGAGCACGCTCTTGAGCACGCGGTAATCGCCCTCGCCCGAATCGAACGACAGGTCATCGCAAAACAGCACAAAGCGCTGAGGCAACTTGGCGATCTGCTCGACCACGCGCGGCAAGTCCGCCAGATGATCGCGTTCGATCTCGATCAGCCGCAGGCCGCTCTTGGCATGTTCGGACAGCAAGGCGCGCACCAGCGACGATTTACCGGTGCCTCGCGAACCCCAGAGCAAAGCATGGTTGGCCGGCATGCCGTCGAGGAACTGGCGGGTGTTGCGGCCCAGTTGCTCCAGTTGCCGGTCAACGCCGATCAGGTCGGACAAACGCGTGTCCAGGCTGACTTGCAGCGGCAACAGAAAACCGCTGCGCCCCTCGCGCTGCCAGCGTGCGGCCAGGCAGTGCGTCCAGTCGATGGCTTGCCGAGGCGCAGGGAGCAGCGGCTCGATGCGGGCCAAAACGGCATCGGCGCGTTCAAGAAAAGCATTCAATCGGGAATCCACGTCTTCTCCTCGGGCACGTTCAAGGTAATGATGGCGATACAGCGACGAAACACAGCGTCTATACCCCTACAAGTGTTTTGCCAGAACATCGGTATCCATTGATGATCGACTATGCTTGAGCAGCGAAGGGAAACGGAAGTGGTTCAACATCCCATGGATATCAAGTTCAGCCACCGGCTGTCATACAAACAAGCCAGGCTTACGGTGCTGGCTGGATTCATTCTGGGCACGCTGCTCAGCCTGCTGCAAATAGGCATCGATTATGCCAGCGAAGACGCCTCCATCAACCGCGAAATACTGTCCTTGCTGGAAATCAGCCATAACCCCGCATCTCGCATCGCCTACAACATCGATGCCGAACTTGCTCAGGAACTGGCCCTGGGTCTGTTGCGCTCCCCGGCAATCATCGGCGCGCAATTGACCGACAACAACAGTACCGTGTTGGCCAGCGTCAAACGTCCGGGCCTGGAAAACAGTGACCGGATGATCAGCGACTTCCTGTTCGGCGCCAACCGGCAGTTCGCAGACCGCCTTTACCTCGACCACTTGCCCGACGAATCCCTCGGGACCTTGCAACTGGAAGTCGATACCTACACCTTTGGCAGTCGTTTCCTGCGCCGGGCCGAAGTGACCCTGCTCAACGGCTTCGCGCGCAGCCTGATTCTCACGGGCATTCTGCTGGCGCTGTTTTATGTGATGCTGACCAAACCGCTGGTGCGGGTTATCCGCGAACTCAGTGGCCGTGATCCGCGCAGCGCGGAACCGACGTTGCTGGAGTGTCCGACGGGGCATGAAAACGATGAAATCGGGGTCTTGGTCAAGGTCGCCAACCAGCAGTTTGAAAACATAGCCACTGAAATCCAGCAACGGCGAAACGCCGAAAACCGCCTGACCGACTACCTCTCGCAACTGGAAAACATCGTCTCGGCCCGCACCGCGGAACTCAAGGCGATCAATTCCCGCCTCAGCCAATCGAACGAGGAGCTGGAGGTCGCCCGCAGCACTGCCCTGGACATGGCCGAAGCGCGTTCGGTATTCCTGGCCAACATGAGTCATGAAATCCGCACGCCCCTCAACGGTCTGTTGGGGATGATCGCGCTCTCGCTGGACGGCCCGCTCAATGCCGAGCAGCAACAACAGCTGTCCATCGCCCATGACTCGGGCAAAGTGCTGGTGGAACTGCTCAACGATATTCTCGACCTGTCGAAGTTCGATGCCGGCCAGCTCGAACTCGAACACATTCCGTTCGACCTTGGTTCGCTGATCGAAGACACCGCCAACCTGCTGTCCCAGAACGCCGCGCCCAGTGTCGAGCTGGCATGCCTGATCGACCCGCAATTTCCCGCACTGGTGCTCGGTGATCCGACCCGGGTCCGGCAGATCGTCAGCAACCTGTTGTCCAACGCCCTCAAGTTCACCCGTTTCGGACGGGTCGATGTGCGTCTTTCAACGTTCGAAGACGGTGTGCGAATCGAAGTCTGCGACACGGGCATCGGCATCGCCCAGGATGCGCAGGTCAAAATCTTCCAGCCCTTCACCCAGGCCGGAGCCGGTATTACCCGGCAATTTGGCGGCACCGGGTTGGGCCTGGCGCTGACTTATAGCCTCTGCGAAGCCATGCAAGGGCGTCTGACGATCAGCTCGGAAGCGGGCTTCGGCAGCCAGTTCTGCGCCGACCTGCCCCTGCCCTGCCATACCAGGGCCATTTCCCCGGCCGCACTGCGGGGCAACATCGTCGCGATCACCGCCGCCAGCAGCGGTCTGGCGGAACTGCTGCACAGTCTGCTGCCCAGCTGGGGCCTCGACTATCAGCAGCGTTCCATCGATGACCGGTTGATCGGGCTGAAGCCGGATGTGCTGATCACCGACTGCCCCGAATGCCTGTTTGGCCTGCGCCCTACCTTCACCGCGCCGATTCTGCTGGTGACCGCCTACGGCAGTTTCCTGCCCAGCGACCAAGTCAACGCCCTCGCGCCCTTGCAGCAACAGGCGCGACCTCTGGCGCGCAATGCGCTTTACCAGACATTGCGGCGGATATTGCAGCCGGAACTCACCACCATCAACGGGGCGCGGATCGAAGCCATCTCACCCCTGCGACGCGGACGCATCCTGCTGGTGGAAGACAACCCGGTCAATCAGTTGGTGGCCAAGGGCATGCTCGGAAAACTCGGTTGCGAGGTGAGTGTCGCGGCCCACGGCGGCGAAGCGCTGGATCAGCTTGAGCAGAGCGAATTCGATCTGGTGCTGATGGACTGCAACATGCCGGTGATGGATGGCTATGAAGCCAGTCGGCAGATTCGTCGCAGCGGGCGCTGGCCACAGCTGCCCATCGTCGCCCTGACCGCCAACGCCATGTCCGAAGAGCGTGAACGCTGCCGTGCGGCGGGCATGAGTGACTACCTGGCCAAGCCTTTTCGCAGGGAGGAACTGGCCGCCCTGCTCGACTTGTGGATACCCACTACGACAGCGCTTTGATTTGCCCCAGCAGGTGATCGAGGCCATCGCGCAGATCATTCAGGCGATCCAGATCGACGCCGCTATCGCATAACAGCCGGGCCTTGAGCGGCCCGACCTGATCGCGCAAAGCCTTGCCGGCGGGCGACAGGCTCAAGTGCACCTCACGCTCATCTCGCGCCGAACGCTGACGCTGCACCAGTTGCAGTTGCTCAAGGCGCTTGAGCAGCGGCGTCAAGGTTCCAGAGTCCAGCGCCAGGCGCTCACCCAGGGCCTTGACCGTCGGCTGCTCTGGCGCCGTCTCCTGCCATTCCCACAACACCAGCATCGCCAGGTATTGCGGGTAAGTCAGGCCCAACTGATCGAGCATAGGCTTGTAGGCACGGATCACCGCCCGCGATGCGGCATACAGCTTGAAGCAGAGCTGACTGTCGAGCTTCAGTGAATCAACTGACAACGTATTCATTTGAGCAGGGCTTCGATCTCGCGGCTCAGGTCCTGCGGCTTGGTCGCCGGAGCAAAGCGCTTGACCAACTTGCCGTCCTTGCCGATCAGGAACTTGGTGAAGTTCCACTTGATGCCCTGGGATCCCAGCACGCCCGGTGCGCGTTTTTTCAGCTGAACGAACAGTGGATGGGCGCCGGCACCATTCACTTCAATCTTCTTGAACAGCGGGAAGCTCACCCCGTAGTTCAACTCGCAGAACTCGGAAATCGCCCCCTCGTTGCCCGGCTCTTGCTTGCCGAACTGATTGCAGGGAAAGCCGAGCACCACCAGGCCTTGATCCTTGTAGGTCTGCCACAACTCTTCGAGACCTTTGTATTGCGGGGTGAACCCGCATTTACTGGCGGTGTTGACCACCAGCACTGCTTTGCCGGCGAAATCGGCCAGGGTCTTTTGCTCGCCCTTGATGGTGGTGCAAGGGATGCTCAGCAGGTTGTCGCTCATGGCACGAACTCCGAGTGGAAGAACAAAGACCAAACATAGCGAGCAATTGAATTGTGTGCAATTTAAAATATTGAACGCCGTTCATCTGTAGGAGCGAAGCTTGCTCGCGAAGGCGCCGGGCCAGTCAACATCAGTGCTGAATGCCAAGACGCCTTCGCGAGCAAGCTTCGCTCCTACGGGGCTCGCCTTACTCGCGGGGAACCAGGTCCAGGCACACCGAGTTGATGCAGTAACGCAGACCAGTGGGCGGCGGACCATCCGGGAACACATGCCCAAGGTGCGCATCGCACTTGGCGCAGACCACTTCGGTGCGGATCATGCCGTGGCTGACATCACGGATCTCGACCATCGCGCTGTCGCCGATCGGCGCGTAGAAGCTCGGCCAGCCGCAGCCGGAATCGAATTTGGTCTTTGAGTCGAACAGCGGCGCGTTACAGCAGATGCAGTGGTAGACACCGTCGGTTTTGGTGCCGTTGTATTTGCCGGAGAATGGCCGTTCGGTGCCCTTGAGGCGGCAAACGTTGTACTGCTCCGGATCGAGCATTTCACGCCATTCTTCCAGGGTTTTTTCCAACTTTTCCATTGTTACACCTCAGCAGCTGAAAAAGCCCGATCTGTACCTTTTCCACGGATCGGGCGGCACGTATGATTGCGCCTCGTCAAACGCCAGTCTGGCAGCCAGACCACGTGCATTCAAACGGATTTATGAGTGCCGCCACTCAAGGTGCCAGGCCTGTGTGAATACGCAGGATTCCCAGTACGGTCGTTCATACGCCGCCTGGATCGTTCATTTTCGGGAACACATCGCCATGCAGGTCAGCAAATCGAACAAGCTCGCCAACGTCTGCTACGACATTCGCGGCCCAGTGCTCAAGCACGCCAAACGCCTGGAAGAGGAAGGCCATCGCATCCTCAAGCTGAACATCGGCAACCCGGCGCCCTTTGGTTTCGAAGCGCCGGATGAAATCCTTCAGGACGTGATCCGCAACCTGCCGACCGCCCAGGGCTACAGCGACTCCAAGGGCCTGTTCAGCGCCCGCAAGGCCGTGATGCAGTACTACCAGCAAAAGCAGGTGGAAGGCGTCGGCATCGAAGACATCTACCTGGGCAACGGCGTTTCCGAGCTGATCGTGATGTCGATGCAGGCCCTGCTCAACAACGGCGACGAAGTGCTGGTGCCGGCCCCCGACTATCCGCTGTGGACTGCCGCAGTAAGCCTGGCGGGCGGCAACCCGGTGCATTACCTGTGCGACGAGCAGGCCAACTGGTGGCCGGACCTGGCCGACATCAAGGCCAAGATCACCCCGAACACCAAAGCGCTGGTTATCATCAACCCGAATAACCCGACCGGTGCGGTGTACTCGAAGGAAGTGCTGCTGGGCATGCTGGAACTGGCCCGCCAGCACAATCTGGTGGTGTTCTCCGACGAGATCTACGACAAGATCCTGTACGACGATGCCGTACACATCTGCACCGCCTCACTGGCGCCGGACTTGCTGTGCCTGACCTTCAACGGCCTGTCCAAGTCCTATCGCGTGGCCGGCTTCCGTTCCGGCTGGATCGCCATTTCCGGTCCGAAACACCATGCACAGAGCTACATCGAAGGCATCGACATGCTGGCCAACATGCGCCTGTGTGCCAACGTGCCGAGCCAGCACGCCATCCAGACCGCGCTGGGCGGCTATCAGAGCATCAACGATCTGGTGCTGCCGCAAGGGCGTCTGCTGGAACAGCGCAACCGTACCTGGGAGCTGCTGAACGACATTCCGGGCGTTAGCTGCGTCAAGCCGATGGGCGCGCTGTATGCGTTCCCGCGGATCGATCCGAAAGTCTGCCCGATCCACAACGACGAGAAATTCGTGCTCGATCTGCTGCTCTCGGAGAAGCTGCTGGTGGTACAAGGCACGGCCTTCAACTGGCCATGGCCGGACCACTTCCGTGTGGTCACCCTGCCACGACTCGACGACCTGGATCAGGCAATCGGCCGGATCGGTAACTTCCTCAAATCCTATCGCCAGTAAGTGGCCTGTCACCGTGCGACGCGGGTTAAAGTCGCACGGTGATTAATTCAGCAACACATCTGTGCACCCTACCCTGTATCGTTGTTTCAAGCGCTGACGGACGACACGTTTCATGCCCGCGCCTAACAACTGCGGGGGCCTGCGACGCTAATTGGCTGACAACCGTTTCCCATGCCGACATCGGAAATGCCCTTCAAGCCGCTAGACTGTTGTTGTAGGACACAGTTTGAAATAGTCACTCGGTTGAATAGCCCGGTGCAGCACCTTATATACCCCGCAGTACGCTACATCTTTAGCACGAGGAGATTTCTACAACCATGATGCGCATTTTGCTGTTTTTGGCCACTAACCTGGCGGTCGTGCTGATTGCCAGCATCACCCTGAGCCTTTTCGGCTTCAACGGGTTCATGGCGGCCAATGGGGTTGATCTCAACCTCAATCAGCTGCTGATTTTCTGTGCGGTCTTTGGTTTCGCCGGCTCCCTGTTCTCGCTGTTCATCTCCAAGTGGATGGCGAAAATGAGCACCAGCACCCAGATCATCAGCCAGCCGCGCACCCGGCACGAGCAATGGCTGCTGCAAACCGTCGAGCAATTGTCCCGCGAAGCCGGGATCAAGATGCCCGAAGTCGGGATTTTCCCGGCCTATGAAGCCAACGCCTTCGCCACCGGCTGGAACAAGAACGACGCACTGGTCGCGGTCAGCCAGGGCTTGCTCGAGCGTTTCTCGCCGGATGAAGTGAAAGCCGTTCTGGCCCACGAAATCGGCCACGTGGCCAATGGCGACATGGTTACCCTGGCGTTGATCCAGGGCGTGGTGAACACCTTCGTGATGTTCTTCGCCCGGATCATCGGTAACTTTGTCGACAAGGTGATCTTCAAGAACGAAGAAGGTCAAGGTATCGCCTACTACGTAGCGACCATCTTCGCCGAACTGGTTCTGGGCATCCTGGCCAGCGCCATTGTCATGTGGTTCTCGCGCAAACGCGAATTCCGGGCCGATGATGCCGGCGCACGCCTGGCGGGTACCAGCGCAATGATCGGTGCCCTGCAGCGTCTGCGTGCAGAACAAGGGCTGCCAGTGCACATGCCGGACACGCTGAATGCCTTCGGCATCAACGGTGGCCTCAAACAAGGGTTCGCCCGTATGTTCATGAGCCACCCGCCGCTGGAAGAGCGCATTGACGCATTGCGTCGTCGGGGCTGACAGGCTCCGCACCAAAAGAAAAGGCCCGCAGCGCGATGCGGGCCTTTTTTTGTTTGTTTGATTAGTGCGGTGCTCTTCAGGGCCTCTTCGCGGGCAAGCCTCGCTCCTACAGGTTTTGTGTTATTCGCCGATTATGTGAACGACACAAGATCTGTAGGAGCGAGGCTTGCCCGCGAAGAGGCCGGTACAACCGCCACATATCTATCGGCTGGCAACCCGATAGACTCGCTCCTCCAGCCGCGTGACTCCGGCCTCGAGAAACTTCCAGCTCTCACCCAGGACGTCCTGGTCTTCCAGAATCTTCAGCGCCCACACATCGCCGAACAACCGTTGCACTTCATCATCCAGCACCGCAAACGGCGGCCCGTCCATCTGCGCCTGATCGTAATCCAGGGTAATCAACAGCCCCAGAGAATCCTTCGGCAGAATGCGAATCAAATGAGCCGCGTATTGCTCACGCATCGCCGGCGGCAGGGCAATCAATGCCGCGCGGTCGTACAAACCGCTGCAGTCGGCCACATCGCCTGCCGTCAACTCAAAGAAATCGCCACACCACAACTCGATTGAACCGGCACGGTAGACCTTGAACGGCCCCTGCTCACTGACATCCGGGTCAAATTGATGCTCACTGAAGAAATCCTCCACGGCCTTTTCCGACAGCTCAATCCCCAAGACCTCATGACCTTGGTGCGCCAGCCACAACAGATCCAGGCTTTTCCCACACAGCGGCACCAGCACGCGAGCGCCCTCTTCCAGGCTCAACGCTGGCCAGAACCGTTGCAGATGAGGATTCACTTCCGGCAGATGAAAGCCGATCTGATTCGACGCCCATCGTTTGTGCCAAAACTCCGGCTGCATAATTAACCCCGAAAAATTCGATCAAAAGACCCTAAAACTTATATTAGATTTAGATCAATGATCTGACTGAAGATGGTGCCATCTTACTCTCAGGAGCTCATTCATGTTTCCCAGCCTGTATATCTCTCATGGCTCTCCGATGCTAGCCCTGGAACCGGGCGCCAGCGGGCCGGCCCTCGCGCGCCTGGCCGCCGCATTGCCGAAACCCAAAGCCATCGTGATAGTTTCCGCGCACTGGGAAAGCAGTGAACTGCTGGTCAGCGGCAACCCTCAGCCTGAAACCTGGCACGACTTCGGCGGCTTTCCGCAGGCCTTGTTCGAGGTGCAATACCCGGTCCCGGGCAATCCGCAACTGGCGGCGGAGGTGGTCGAGCTGCTGAAGGCCGATAGCCTGCCCGCACGCATCGACCCCCAGCGACCGCTCGATCATGGCGTCTGGGTACCCTTGTCGTTGATGTATCCGCGAGCTGATATCCCGGTGGTGCAGGTCTCGCTGCCCACCCGTGGCGGCCCCGCCCTGCAAACCCGCGTCGGCCATGCCTTGGCCAGCCTGCGCGAGCACGGCGTGCTGTTGATCGGCTCCGGCAGCATCACCCACAACCTGCGCGAACTGGACTGGCACGCCGGCCCGGAAAGCGTCGAACACTGGGCCAAGGCGTTCCGCGACTGGATGATCGAGAAACTCGAAGCGAACGACGAAGCCGCGTTGCACGACTATCGTCAGCAAGCTCCTAATGCTGTGCGCAGCCATCCGAGTGACGAGCATCTGCTGCCACTGTACTTTGCCCGTGCGGCTGGGGGTGAGTTCAGCATTGCGCACCAGGGTTTCACCATGGGGGCGCTGGGGATGGATATTTATCGCTTTGGCTGACACTTGATCGTTCCCACGCTCTGCGTGGGAATGAATCAATGGACGCTCTGCGTCCGCTTCTGGGACGCGGAGCGTCCCGGGCTGCATTCCCACGCAGAGCGTGGGAACGATCAGGCAAAAAAAATCCCCGAACCAGTCGGGGATTTTTTATGTGCGATCAATCAGCTCGAGAGCGGATCAATCTTCGCGATAGCGACGCAGCTTCAATTGCTTACCGGCAACGCGAGTGTCCTTCAGTTTGGTCAGCAGCTTCTCCAGACCATCTTCCGGCAGCTCGACGAGGCTGAAGCTGTCACGCACCTGGATGCGGCCGATGGCTTCACGCGCCAAACCGCCTTCATTCAGGATGGCGCCCAGCAGGTTCTTGGCAGCGATACCATCACGCGCACCCAGCGCGGTACGGCAACGAGCACGACCTTCGGCCAATGGAACCGGAGCACGACGCTCGCGATCACCACGGTCCGGACGATCACCGGTACGCTCTGGACGATCGCCACGCGGTGCGTTGTTCGGCACCAATGGACGTTCTTTCTCGATTGCGGCCAGGGTCAGCGCCTGAGCGTTGGTTGCCTTGCGCAGCAGAGCAGCGGCCAGTGCACGCGGGGTGCAACCGATGTCGGCGGTCAGGCGATCCAGCAGATCACCGTGAGTCGATTCGGCATCAGCGACCAGCGGCGACAGGCTGTTGGTCAGTTTCTTGATGCGAGCATCGAGAACGGCCTGGGCGTCCGGCAGACGAACTTCGGCAACTTTCTGACCGGTTACACGCTCGATCACTTGCAGCATGCGGCGCTCACGAGGAGTCACCAGCAGCAGTGCACGACCTTCGCGACCGGCACGGCCGGTACGGCCGATACGGTGAACGTAGGATTCCGGGTCGTACGGCATATCAACGTTGAATACGTGAGTGATACGCGGAACGTCCAGACCACGAGCGGCAACGTCGGTCGCCACAACGATGTCCAGACGGCCATCCTTGAGGGATTCGATCACGCGCTCACGCTGGTTCTGAGCAATGTCACCGTTCAGCGCAGCGGCTTTGTAGCCTTTGGCTTCCAGGGCACTGGCCAGGTCCAGGGTCGCTTGCTTGGTGCGCACGAACATGATCAGCGCGTCGAAATCTTCCACTTCCAGCAGGCTCAATACAGCCGAGGTCTTCTGGTCAGCGTGAACCAACAGGTGAGCCTGTTCGATCGCGGTAACGGTCTGAGTCTTGGTCTGGATCTTCACGTGTTGCGGATCGCGCAGATGGCGTTCGGCAATGGCACGGATCGACTGCGGCAGGGTGGCCGAGAACAATACGGTCTGACGGGTTGCAGGCAGTGCCTTGAAGATAACTTCGAGGTCGTCCATGAAACCCAGTTTGAGCATTTCATCGGCTTCGTCGAGAACCAGGTGGTTCACGGTTGCCAGGACTTTTTCGTCACGACGCAGGTGGTCGCACAGACGGCCCGGCGTGGCGACAACGATCTGTGCGCCATTACGGATTGCTTTCAGTTGTGGGCCCATAGGCGCGCCGCCGTAAACGGCCACAACGGTAACGCCCGGCATTTGCTTGGCGTAGGTTTCGAAAGCGGTTGCTACTTGCAGCGCCAACTCACGGGTTGGCGCCAGGATCAGGGCTTGCGGCTCGCGCTTTGCAGGATCGATGCGGTGCAGGATCGGCAGGGCGAACGCGGCGGTTTTACCCGTACCGGTTTGCGCCTGACCAATCATGTCGTGACCGGCCATGATGATCGGGATCGATTGCTGCTGAATAGCCGAAGGTTCTTCGTAGCCGGTCGCAATGACAGCTGCAAGAATATTCGGATTAAGATTAAAAGCGGCGAAGCCGCCGGTTTCCTGGGTCATGGGTCTGCCTCTAAGTGCATCCGCAAAGACCCATGCTCCAAAGCTGCGCATGCCGTGTAAGACTCAAGAGTCGCCCTGGCTGCTTTGTCGGCGGGGATTTGCGAAAACGAATGAATGAAAAAGATTCGTCAAGGAAGAGTCCGCTGTGCGGACGTGCAGCCGAAGCTGGCTTCGGGGAATTGCGCTACCTAAACGCGGCCCGGTTAAAGGCCGGCGCGCACTATACCGGAATTCGCCCAAAAAGGGAGCTTTTTTTATCGGAAAAAACCGGCGCATACCGTTGTGTCACGGGCTTTGCGGATAATTGTGCGACGGTCTATTTTGCAAAGGCCCGGCCCTGCTGACGATGGCGCTAAAACGGTTCACTCTAGCGACGCAGCCCCTTCGGTCTGACACCCGCTTCCCCACCCGAGGAAATGTCCCATGAATCAGCCCAGTCCCAGTCGTGTAACCCGTGAACGACACGGTCATGTCCTGATGATCGGTCTGGATCGGGTTGCCAAACGCAATGCCTTCGACCTCAACCTGCTCAACGAACTCAGCCTGGCCTATGGTGAGTTCGAGGCCGACAGCGAGGCGCGGGTGGCGGTGGTGTTCGGTCATGGTGAGCATTTCACTGCAGGGCTCGATCTGGTCAGCGCCGGCGCCGCCCTGGCCGAAGGCTGGCAGGCGCCGCCCGGTGGCTGCGACCCATGGGGCGTGCTCGCAGGCCCTCGGGTCAGCAAACCGGTGATTGTCGCTGCGCAAGGCTACTGCCTGACCGTTGGCATCGAGCTGATGCTGGCCGCCGACATCAACCTGTGCGCCAGCAATACCCGTTTTGCCCAGAAGGAAGTGCAGCGCGGAATCTTCCCGTTTGGCGGCGCGACCTTGCGCCTGCATCAGGTCGCCGGCTGGGGCAACGCCATGCGCTGGCTGCTTACTGGCGATGAGTTCGATGCTCATGACGCCTTGCATCTGGGATTGGTGCAGGAGGTCATGGCCAGCGAGGACTTGTTGCCGCGGGCCATTGAATTGGCGGAGCGGATTGCCCGACAGGCACCGCTGGGGGTTCAGGCGACGTTGATGTCGGCCCGGCAGGCGCGCTATGAAGGTGAAATGACGGCAGCTCAGGCCTTGCCGGCGCTGGTGAAAAATTTGCTGAATAGCGAGGATGCCAAGGAGGGTGTGCGGTCGATGATCGAGAAGCGACCGGGGGTTTTCAAAGGGGTTTGAGGGATGTATTGGCTGCGAGGCCCTCTTCGCGAGCAAGCCCGCTCCCACAGGTCCGTGAACGACGCAAATCACTGTGGGAGCGGGCTTGCCCGCGATGAGGACCTCACAGACGCCGACTTATGTCGCCGGCCGAATAGCCTTGATCAACGACTGCAACGAATACCCCAATCGCGGCGCCAGGCCTTCAGCGCGAGCGATCAGCCCATCCAAATCCAGTTCCTGATCCAGCTCGGATGGAACGATCAGAATCACGTTGCCCTCCTTCACTGGCAGTTCCCAGTAATGCCGGTGATAGAGGCCGCGCAACAACGCCGCGCCCAACGGCTTGCCATCGTCGGTGGCCCACTGGTTGATCACCAGCCAGCCACCCGGATTCAGCCGTTTCTGGCAGTCCTCCAGAAAACTCCAGGCAAGATGCCCGACACCCGGCCCGACATCGGTATAGAGGTCGACGAAAATCAGATCGGCCGGTTCAGCCGTTTCGAGTAGCTCCAGGGCATCGCCGACGCGGATGTACAGCCGCGGATCGTCATCCAGCCCGAGGTATTCGATGGCCAGGCGCGGCACATCGGGGCGCAGCTCGATGGCTTCGACGTCTTCCAGTGGCAGGAACTTGAGGCAAGCCTGGGTCAGCGTGCCGGCGCCGAGCCCGAGGAACAGCGCGCTTTCCGGCAGTTCGTGGCACAGCGCGCCAATCAGCATCGCCCGGGTGTAATCGTACTCGAGCCAGCTCGGGTCAGCGGTGAACACGCAGCTCTGTTCGATGGCATCACCGAACTCCAGGAAACGGTAATCGGCCACTTCCAGCACGCGAATCACGCCGAACTCATCCTGTACCTCGGCGAGCAGATGCTCGACGCGCTCCTCAGTCATTTCGTCTCCTGATCGTCACCGGGATCCGGCAACGTAATAAGACCGCGTGGGTGGGGCGGCAAAGGCGCGATTGTCCGCGAAGCGACGGGAACAGGTCACGCACTAATTGCTGATAACATAACCGTCCGAGCGTAAAACACTAGAGACTGCAATGAGCCAACCCTGGAGCCCTGACAGCTGGCGCGCCCTGCCGATCCAGCAACAACCTCAATACCCCGACGCAGCGCATTTGCTGCACGTCGAGCAAACCCTGGCGAGCTATCCGCCGCTGGTGTTTGCCGGTGAAGCCCGGGAGTTGCGCCGTCAGTTTGCCGAAGTGACCCAGGGCCGGGCGTTTCTGTTGCAGGGCGGCGACTGCGCCGAAAGCTTCGCCGAATTCTCCGCCGCGAAAATTCGTGACACGTTTAAAGTGTTGCTGCAAATGGCGATCGTCATGACCTTCGCCGCCGGTTGCCCGGTGGTCAAGGTCGGGCGCATGGCCGGCCAGTTCGCCAAACCCCGTTCGGCCAACGATGAAACCATCAACGGCGTGACGCTGCCGGCTTACCGTGGCGATATCGTCAACGGCATCGGTTTCGACGAAAAAAGCCGTGTACCGGACCCTGATCGCCTGCTGCAGTCTTACCACCAGTCCACCGCAACCCTGAACCTGCTACGTGCCTTTGCCCAGGGTGGCTTTGCCGACCTGCATCAGGTGCACAAGTGGAACCTGGACTTCATCGCCAACTCGGCGCTGGCCGAGAAATACAGCCATCTGGCCGACCGCATCGATGAAACGCTGGCCTTCATGCGCGCCTGCGGCATGGACAGCTCGCCGCAACTGCGCGAAACCAGTTTCTTCACTGCCCACGAAGCGCTGCTGCTGAACTACGAAGAAGCCTTCGTGCGTCGCGACAGCCTGACCAACGACTACTACGATTGCTCGGCCCACATGCTGTGGATCGGCGACCGTACCCGCCAACTGGACGGCGCGCATGTCGAATTCCTGCGCGGGGTGCACAACCCGATCGGCGTGAAGGTCGGCCCGAGCATGAACCCCGAAGACCTGATTCGCCTGATCGATGTGCTCAACCCGGACAACGATCCGGGTCGCCTGAACCTGATTGCGCGGATGGGCGCGAACAAGGTCGGCGATCACCTGCCGCAGCTGATTCGCGCGGTGCAGCGCGAGGGCAAGCAGGTGCTTTGGAGTTCCGACCCGATGCACGGCAACACCATCAAGGCCAGCAGCGGCTACAAGACCCGCGACTTCGCGCAGATCCTTGGCGAGGTGAAACAGTTCTTCCAGGTTCACGAAGCGGAAGGCAGTTATGCCGGCGGCATCCACATCGAAATGACCGGGCAGAACGTCACCGAATGCATTGGCGGCGCGCGGCCGATTACCGAGGATGGGTTGTCGGACCGTTACCACACCCACTGCGACCCACGGATGAATGCCGATCAGTCGCTGGAATTGGCGTTTTTGATTGCTGAAACCCTGAAGCAGGTTCGGCGGTGAGTCAGTAGGTTTTTTATTACCTGACAGGCCGCCATCGCGGGCAAGCCCGCTCCCACAATGACCGCGTCGTTCACAAATTATGTGTTTGGCACAAACCCTGTGAGAGCAAGCTTGCCCTCATCCTGAATGACCTGTCGTTCACAAATTATGTGTCTGGCACGAACCCTGTGGGAGCGGGCTCGCCCGCGAAGGCGTCAGCTCAATCACCCTCAATCTGTGCCAATGCCACCCGCAACCGCGCCGCACTCGCCCGCGGGCAATTCAATTGAATCTGCGCCAGCCCCAACCAATCCGCCATCCGCCGCAGATTGACCGCCAACGCCAACATCCCCGCCTCATCCAGCCCCGGCTCTTCCTCATGCACGGCATGCACCGCCAACCGACCCAACGCCCGTTCGGCCCGTAAGTCGACCCGCGCAGCAACCCGCTCATTGTGCAAAAACGGCAATACGTAATACCCATAGACGCGCTTGTGCTGCGGCGTATAAATCTCCAACCGATAACGGAAATCGAACAATCGCTCGGTACGGCTGCGTTCCCAGATCAGCGAATCGAACGGTGAAAGCAGCGCACTCGCCTCGACCTTGCGCGGCACTTTCGGCTTTGCCAGGCAATAGGCCGGTTGCCGCCAACCTTCAACCTCACACACCAGCAGATCACCCGCCTCTACCAGCTCCACCAGACGCGGCCGACTGTCTGCCGGGCTCAGGCGAAAATAATCCCGCAGGTCCTTTTCCGTCGCCACGCCCAACGCATTGGCGGCATGCAGCAACAGGCCGCGCTGAGCCTCGGCCTCGCTGAGCAAGGGCTGTTGAAGTATCGCCGAAGGAATCACCCGCTCCGGCAAATCATAAAGCCGTTCGAACCCGCGCCGGCCGGCCACGGTCACTTCGCCGGCGGCGAACAGCCATTCCAGTGCATGCTTTTCCGCGCTCCAGTCCCACCACGGCCCTGCCCGCTCCTGACGGGTCGACAAACTGCCCGCACCCAGCGCACCGAGTTCCTGAACCGACGCCAACACGCGGCGAATCGTTTCTTGCTGCTCACGACCGAAACGCGCCAGTTGCTGATAGATGTCTTCGCCGCGGGTCGCGCGCTGCATTCGCCAGCGCATCAAGGGGTACATCGACAAGGGCAACAAAGACGCTTCATGGCCCCAGTACTCGAACAACGTGCGCCGACGGCCCTGACTCCAGGCAGCCTGATCGAGCAAGTCGGAGGAGTAATTGCCAAGACGGGAAAACAAGGGAAGGTAGTGCGAACGCACTAACGCATTGACCGAATCGATCTGCAGAATGCCCAGGCGCTCGATCAGCCGGTTGAGCTGAACCGGTTTGACCGCCGCCGGCGGCTGACGCCCGTTGAACCCTTGGGCAGCCAGCGCCAGACGCCGAGCCTGTTTGAGGGAAAAAGACAGTGTGGCGGGCATGAGCATCTCCTTGTCTGCTCGCAACCTACCTCACCCGCAAGTGGTTTGTGTAGCGATGGCATCATCATTTATGCATCGGATCATCCCAGAACGGTCTTACCGTCTCATGCTCCACATCCGCACGGCTCACGCCGATATCCTTCAGTGCTTCGTCGCTCAAACCCGCCAACATTTCACGTTCACGGTGAAGTTCGTACCAGCGACTAAACTTGTGCAGCAGATCGGATACCGCGTGGATTGAGAATTTTTGTTCCGTTACATGCTCGTTGTGACCTTTCATCGTATTGCCCTCCTTTAGGGATGGCCCAAGTCTCGCGCCAGCGATAAGATCAATCCAACGAATGTTTCTGATGGCATACATCTCGGAGATTGATGAATGTCCGCCTACCCCAGTATCGACACCGATGTACTGCGCACCTTCGTCGCGATTGCCGATCAGGGCGGTTTTACCCGCGCCGGTGAAATGGTCAACCGCACCCAGTCGGCGGTGAGCATGCAGATGAAACGCCTGGAAGAAGACGTGTTGCAGCGCCAGCTGTTCGAACGCGACGGGCGCCAAGTCAAACTGACCGCCGAAGGCCAGGTATTGCTGGGCTATGCGCGGCGCATCCTCAAACTCCACAGCGAAGTCTTCAATACCTTGCGCGAGCCGCACATGGTCGGCACGGTGCGCATCGGCACACCCGACGATTACGTCATGCGCTTTCTGCCGGGCATCCTGTCGCGCTTTGCGCAGTTCTACCCGCTGATCCAGATCGAGGTTCATTGCGAATCGACCCGGCAACTGTTGCAGCGCCAGGACCTGGACCTGTCCATCGTCACCCGCGAGCCGGGTAACGAAATCGGCCAATTGTTGCGCAAGGAGCGTTTTGTCTGGGCCGAAGCCCAATGCTTCAGCGCCCATGAGCAAACACCGTTGCCGCTGGCGATGTTCAACAGTGATTGTTTCTGCCGCCTCTGGGCATGCAATGCCCTGGATGCCATGGGCCGCGACTACCGCATTGCCTACAACAGCTCCAGCCTGTCGGCGTTGATGGCCGTGGTCAGCGCGGGTCTGGCGATCACCGCGCAGCTGGAAAGCCTGATCACACCGGACATGCGCATCCTCGGCGCCAACGAAGACCTGCCGCTGTTGCCGGAGGCCAGCATCATGCTGATCCGCAACCTGAACAATCCTTCGCCGATCACCGAATGCCTGGCCGAGCACATCGTCGAAGGTTTCAAACTTTAAACGCGAGCATCACCGCACAGACCACCAGAAAACCACAGAACAGCCCGCGCAGGAGCCGCTCCGGCAATGCGTGGGCAATTCTCACGCCCCAACTGATGCTCATCAATCCACCGACCGCCAACGGCACACCGATCGCCCAATGCACCTGATCGTGCACCGCATAAGTCGCCAGGGTGACGCCCGTACTCGGCAACGCCAGCGCCAGCGCCAACCCCTGGGCAACCACTTGAGTGGTACCGAACAGGCTGGTCAACACCGGCGTTGCCACCACCGCCCCGCCCACTCCAAACAGTCCGCCCATCGTCCCGGAAGCCGCGCCGAGCACACCCAGCCATGGCCAGGAATAGCGCATCTGCGAAGAGGCTGGTGCGTTGGTGGTGAACATTCGCATCAGGTTGTAGGCCGACAGCGCGATCAGGAAAGCGACGAAACCCAAGCGCATGGATTGCGCATCGATACCCACCGCCCAGATCGAACCGATCCAGGCAAAGCAGAACCCCATCAAGGCCAGTGGCAGCGCATGCTGCAATTCGATGCGATTGCGCTGGTGATAGCGCCACAGCGCCAGCATCACGTTCGGCACCACCATCACCAGCGCCGTGCCTTGGGCAATCTGCTGATCGAGACCGAACCACACGCCCAGCAGCGGGATCGCGACCAACCCGCCACCAATGCCGAACAGGCCGCCGAGGGTTCCCAAGGCCGCGCCAAAAACCAGATACAACAAGAACTCAATCACAGGCGATTTCCTTTTGTCAGGCTGTTCATCCTACGCAGTCGGCTCTGGCGGGGAAACGCACAGCAACGCACAATGGCTGTGCCAATTTCGCACAAGCGCAAACAAACCATGAACCCCAATCAGTTGACCGAACAACTTGGCCTGTTTCTCGATGTGCTGGAAAGCGGCAGTTTTTCCGCTGCGTCCCGACGCCATCCCTTGACGCCTTCGGCCGTGGCGCGACGCATCGACAGCCTCGAAAGCGCCGTCGGCAGCCAGTTGTTCATTCGCAGCACCCATGCGGTGCGTGCTACCCCGGCCGGCCTGGCTTTTGCCGAGCGTGCGCGGCGGATCGTCGCTGAACTGCGCCTGGCCCGGGCGGAAGCGGTGTCTCTTAGCAGTGCGCCAGAAGGCTTGATCCGGGTGGATGCGCCGGCAGCGTTCGGACGACGACACCTGGCGCCGGTGATTGCCGATTTCCTGACGCTTTACCCTGGTCTCGACGTGCAATTGCACCTGATCGACAGCTTTGTCGACATGCAGGGCTCGAATCTGGGCAAGGTCGATCTGGTATTACGTGCCGGGCAGATGGCCGATACCCGACTGGTGGCGACGCCGCTGGCGAGCATGGTGCGCATCGCCTGCGCCAGCCCCGATTACCTGCAACGCCGTGGCGTGCCGACCGATCCGGCGCAGTTGGTCGACCATGATGGCCTCGACTGGGAGGGCCTGGCTCCGCCCTTCGCCTGGCGCTTCGAGCGAGATGGGCAGATGCACTTGCACCGGCCAGCGCGAATCCGCATGAGCGCCAACAATGCCGAGGCGCTGGTGTGCGGTGCACTGGCCGGATTGGGCGTCGCGCACTTGCCGACCTGGCTGGCCAGCGAATATTTATTACGCGGCGAACTGCTGCCGCTGTTCTGCGAGAACGGTCTGCCAAAACCGGAAAGCACCGGCATTTATGCGTTGCGCCTGGAACAGCAACCCAGCTCGCGCAGCCGCTTGTTGCTGGAATACCTGAAAACCCGTTTCAGCCCCATCCCGCCGTGGGATCTGGCGCTGCAAACCAATCTGGACCGCCACTAGTCCAGAATTATCTGGCGCATTAAAGATTCGCCCGCTAGATTTATGACGATCACTGATCAAGGCTTTGAAATGAACACCGAGCGCAACAACCCGGATAACTGCGACGACCTGCTGCTGGACAATCAGGTCTGCTTCGCCCTGCATTCCACCTCGCTGCTGATGACCAAAGTCTACAAGCCGCTGCTGCAAGCGCTGGGCCTGACCTATCCGCAGTACCTGGCGATGATGGTGTTGTGGGAAAAGGATGGGTTGACGGTCGGCGAAATCAGCACCCGACTGCTGACCGATCCCGGCTCCCTCACCCCGCTGCTCAAGCGCCTGGAAGCCGAAGGCCTGCTGAGCCGCACCCGTAGCCGTGAAGACGAGCGAGTAGTGATTGTCGAACTGACCGAGCAAGGCCGTGCGCTGCGAGACAAGGCGCGGGGCATTCCCCAGTGCATCCTCGGCGCCAGCGGACAAACGCTGGAACAGCTGAAAAAGCTGCAAGCGGACCTTCAAGCGCTGCGTAGTCATCTGCAAGATAGCCTCTGACCTCAAAACACCACCAATCCCTTGTGGGAAGCGGGCTTGCTCGCGAAGGCGGTTTGTCATTCAGCATCAGTGTTGCCTGACAGTCCGCTTTCGCGAGCAAGCCCGCTCCCACATTGGTTTTGTGGTGTCCTTTCCAGCTTCGCCCGCCTCTCTCGAAAAAAACTCCCCACCAAAAATTCCGTCCCGACAGCTCTAGCTCAATACTTTTAACCGCATGCTTTCATTCGGGATCAAATTATTTCGAAAATTTATATTGCGCGCTAAATACTTGCGAGCTACATTCACCTCGCACTTACTTAGCGCGCAAACATTTAGCGCAAAAACACCAAAACCCGAACGAGGCTCACACCATGCAAACTCTCTACACCGCAATCGCAACCTCCACTGGCGGCCGTGACGGTCGTGCGATCTCCAGCGACAACGTCCTCGACGTCAAACTCGCTACCCCGAAAGAACTCGGTGGTGCTGGCGGTGCGGCAACCAACCCTGAACAACTGTTCGCTGCCGGCTACTCCGCCTGCTTCATCGGCGCGCTGAAATTCGTCGCCAGCCAGACCAAACGCAAAATTCCGGACGACGCATCGATCACCGCCCATGTCGGCATCGGCCAGATCCCTGGGGGTTTCGGTCTGGACATCGACCTGCACATCAGCCTGCCGGGCCTTGAACAAGCCGACGCACAAAGCCTGGTAGAAGCAGCACACCAGGTTTGCCCGTACTCCAACGCCACCCGTGGCAACGTCGATGTGCGCCTGCACGTTACCGTCTAACTGCTGACTCCAAGGCCTGACAGGAAATGAATATGAACACTTTCAGCAAAGTCTTGACCGGTACTCTTCTCGCCCTGTCCATCAACAGTGCATTCGCAGGCAATGGGGTTGAACACAACACCCAGGCGTTCCTCGATGTACTGAATGCCGGCACCGGCAAACCGATGGAACAGCTCACCCCTGCCGAAGCCCGCGCGGTATTGGTGGGTGCGCAGGCCGGGGTAAAACTGACGCCGCCCAAAGCCGACGTCAGCGAGAAGACCATCCAGGTCGACGGCCAACCGATCAGCCTGACCATCGTTCGGCCAGCCGGGGTCAAAGGCGAGCTGCCGGTGTTCATGTTCTTCCACGGTGGTGGTTGGGTGCTGGGGGACTTCCCGACCCACGAACGACTGGTTCGGGATTTGGTAACGGGTTCGGGCGCAGCGGCGGTGTTCGTCAATTACACCCCGTCGCCGGAAGCGCATTACCCCGTGGCAATCAACCAGGCCTACGCCGCGACAAAGTGGGTGGCCGAGCACGGTAAAGAGATCAACGTCGACGGCAAACGTCTGGCCGTGGCCGGCAACAGCGTCGGTGGCAACATGGCAGCCGTGGTTGCGCTGATGGCCAAAGACAAAGGCACGCCGGCGATCAGGTATCAGGTGTTGTTGTGGCCGGTGACTGACGCCAGCTTCGAAACGGCGTCTTACAACCAGTTCGCCGAGGGGCACTTCCTCACCAAAAACATGATGAAGTGGTTCTGGGACAACTACACCACCGACGCCAAGCAACGGAACGAGATCTACGCGTCACCGCTGCGGGCGAGTACCGCGCAACTCAAGGGTTTGCCACCCGCGCTGGTGCAGACAGCCGGCGCCGATGTACTGCGCGATGAGGGTGAAGCCTACGCCCGCAAACTCGATGAGGCGGGGGTGCCGGTCACGGCAGTGCGCTACAACGGCATGATCCATGACTACGGTTTGCTCAATGTGGTGAGCCAGGTGCCCGCGGTGCGTTCGGCGATGTTGCAGGCGTCTGAAGAGCTCAAGCAGCATTTGAAGAAATAACGCAGGACAAATGTGGGAGCGGGCTTGCTCGCGAAAGCGGTAGATCAGTCAATATTTCTGTTGAATGTGAAGCCGCCTTCGCGAGCAAGCCCGCTCCCACAATGGATTCGCGTGTTTCTTGCAGTCAAAAAAAAGCCCGACACAATGGTCGGGCTTTTTCATTACTCAAGCGGTGCTTATTTGGCACGGCCTTTGTAAGAACCGCCTTCGCGGGTATCGATCTCGATCATGTCGCCGATTTCGATGAAGTCAGCAACCGACAGCTCGGTACCGTTCTTCAGTTTGGCAGGCTTCATCACCTTGCCGGAAGTGTCACCGCGAGCGGAACCTTCGGTGTAGTCAACCTGACGCACGATAGTGGTCGGCAGCTCTACGGAAACCAGACGCTCTTCGAAGAAGATCGCTTCGCAAACATCGGTCATGCCTTCTTCAACGAAAGGCAGAACGGCTTCGATGTCTTCAGCGTTCAGTTCGTACATGGTGTAGTCAGTGGTGTCCATGAACGTGTAGGAGTCGCCGCTGATGAAGGACAGGGTCGCTTCTTTGCGGTCGAGGATTACGTCGTCCAGTTTGTCGTCGGCGCTGTAAACGATCTCGGTCTTGTAACCGGTCAGCAGGTTTTTCAGCTTGGTCTTCATGATCGCGCTGTTACGACCCGACTTGGTGAATTCAGCTTTCTGAACCAGCCAAGGATCGTTTTCGAGACGGATCACCATCCCGGGTTTCAGTTCTTTACCAGTTTTCATTGCGAATATCCGAATTTGGATGGGATTTACAAAAATCTAGGCCGCGTATCATATCCAATTTAGGTAAAACTGTACCAGCGCTGCGGCAAGATCTGCCTGCAAGGCTTGTTCCAGACACCATGTCTCGGCATGTTTTTCCAGTTCAGGCCAGTGTTTGCGGGTTGATTTCCAGTGATTGGTCATTGTCTCACCTGCATTCCATGCCCGCCATAGACCGCTGATCGCCTCGCGGGCAGGCCCGGACAGGCCTTGGGTGTACAGGGTCAGGAAAGCGTCGAGCTTGTCCAGGTGGATGTCTTCGTCCTGCCGATAGATGTGCCAGAGCAGCGGCCGGCCGGCCCATTGGGCGCGGACGAAGGAATCTTCGCCACGCACAGCGTTGAAATCGCAACTCCACAGCAGCAGGTCATATTGATCCTGCCGGACGAACGGCAACACTTGCACGGTCAAGGCACCGCGCACATGCACCGCACCGGCCTTCAGCCCATCCACCCCGAGCCAGCGTTCGACGTCGCCGAGAATCCTCCCTTCGGGCACCAGCAAATGCGTCGGCGTCGAGTCGGCCGCCATCGCGTCGAGCCAACTGGCCAGCCCGGTATTTTCGTAGGCAAACAGCGAGATCAGTTGGGCATTCGGCGCACGATCAATTCCCAAGCCTTGCAGGAATTCTTGCTGAGCTTGCGGACTTTGCTGAAACTGCCGACGCCGCTCCAGCAATCCGCTTTCACGCAACAAGCCGCCGGTGCCCTTGCGAAAGCCCGGGAAGAAAAAGAACTTCTGCACGTTCTTGTACTTCACCGACGGCAAGCCGTGGCAGCCGGCGACCCAGTCTTCGGCACTCAGGTAATCGAGGTTCATCCACAGCGGCGGTTTTTCCCGTTCCGCCATGGCCTCCATATAGGCACTCGGCAACTGGCAGGCGAATGCGGCGATGACGACATCAGCGGCTTCGGTGGGCTGCCAGTCGGCCGACCACTGTCGCACCTCAACGCCCTGCTGCCACTGCTGTGCAGCGTTGATGTCGATGTCCGGACACAAACGCTCGAAGGCTCGCAAATCGTCGACCCACAAGCGCACCGTCACGGCATGTTCGGCCACCAGTTGTCGGGCCAGGCGCCAGGTCACACCGATGTCGCCAAAGTTGTCGACCACGGTGCAAAAAATATCCCAGCGCCAGCGGTTTTTCACTTGAGGCATTTCAGGCATTCCAGGCTCCCGTTGGCAAAGGCGCCGATTGTCCGCATAAATTACCCCGTGCAGAAGAGCCGACGGCGATTAATCTTCATGCGACAATCGCCACTTGCCCGCGACCACCCGCCAGGAGGCAGTAATGCCCTACCGTCCCAACCCGCGCCGTCCCTTGCCGATCCAGTTTAATGCGCTGCAACTGACCGGCAGTATTGCCCTCGGTTTGTGGCTGGGATTCATCGCGATCGCACTGACTTGCTGGCTCGCCTGGCGCTTGTTGTTCAACGAGCAATTGGCGCCCTTGGCCCAAGCGGTGGAGCAACTGGCCAAGCCACCGGTGATTGAGCAACCCGCCTCGCAGAACCCGATGTTCGAACAGTACGAGGACCATCTGCGCAGGAATGAACAGCAGCAAATGGTGGAACAGGCCAGAAGCAGTAAACACAATCTGTCCAATCCAAAATGCCAATTCTGGCTGCAGCAAAATCAAACGGCGCCGAGCGAAAAAAGCCGCGCCAACGTCCTGCAATTCTGCGACTGATCAAGAAGCTCTCCATGCACAAGCCGACCGTCCACCAACTGATTATCGACAAGCTGCGGATCGATCTCGACATCGCTGAACGTGCCGCGCAAACCGCTTACGAAACCGCGACCCACGAAGAAAACATAGCCGAAAACAAGTACGACACGCTGGGGCTGGAGGCGTCTTACCTGGCGGTCGGACAGGCCAGACGAGTGGAAGAAATCAGGCAGTCATTGACCCTTTGCCAGAACCTGACTTTACGGCCTTATGACGATCAGCGCGGCATCGAAGTCGGTGCCCTGCTCGGTCTGGAAGACGAAAAGGGTCGCGAACAATGGCTGTTCCTGGCCCCCGACGCGGCCGGGCTGAAGATCGATCTGGTGGGGCAATTGATTACCGTCATTACCCCTCGCTCGCCGCTGGGCAAAAGCCTGCTGGGCAAGTTCGAAGGGGATGAAGTGGAGATTCTGGTGGCGGGCGCTCGGCAACAGTTTTCTGTCACCGAGGTGATTTAGCGATTAATGCACCGGCAGTTCGACGCCGTCGAACAGCTCTTCCAGTTCCTGTTTGTTGTGGCACTGAATGGCCTTGGCCATGACTTCGCGGGTCAGGTGCGGCGCGAATTTCTCGATGAAGTCGCACATGAAACCACGCAAGAAGGTGCCGCGACGGAAACCGATTTTGGTAATGCTGGATTCGAACAACTCGCTGGCATCGAGCACCACCAGGTCGCTATCGAGTTTGGTGTCGACCGCCATTTTCGCCACGATGCCCACGCCCAGGCCCAGACGAACATAAGTCTTGATCACGTCGGCGTCGGCGGCGGTGAACACCACTTTGGGTGTCAGACCACGATGGCTGAAGGCTTCGTCGAGTTTCGAACGGCCGGTAAAACCGAACACGTACGTCACGATCGGGTATTCGGCCAGGGCTTCAAGGGTCAGCTTCGACAGCTTGGTCAGCGGGTGGCCTTGAGGCACGACCACGCAGCGGTTCCAGCGGTAGCACGGCATCATCACCAGGTCGCCGAACAACTCCAGCGCTTCGGTCGCGATGGCGAAATCGACGGTGCCGTCAGCGGCCATCTCGGCGATCTGCATCGGCGAACCCTGGTGCATGTGCAGGGCAACGTCCGGGTATTGCTTGATGAAATTGCTGATCACCGGTGGCAATGCATAACGCGCCTGGGTGTGCGTGGTGGCGATCGACAGGGTGCCTTTTTTCTCGTTGGAGAATTCCTGGGCGATCTGCTTGATGCTTTCAACTTTGCGCAGGATTTCGCCGGCGGTGGTGATGATGCGCTCGCCAGCCGGGGTAACTCGGGTCAAGTGCTTGCCGCTGCGGGCGAAAACCTCGACCCCCAATTCGTCTTCCAGCAGACGGATCTGTTTGCTGATGCCCGGTTGCGAGGTGTAGAGGCTTTGGGCTGTAGCTGAAACGTTGAGGTCGTGGTGCGCCACTTCCCAGATGTAGCGCAATTGTTGAAGCTTCATATGAATCCCTCAAAGCAGGTAGACGCCACGGGCATCAGCGACGATATATAACTATATTAATGGTTTGATTAATAAATCTAGAACTTTTTTATCAAAACGCCATTATTCGTGTCCTAGCGATCCCCTTTGCGACGACGTTCCATCAGCGGCACCAGATAGACCGGCACCCTGGACAGTTGCAACACGCGCGCAGCGGTTCGGCCCAATGGCGTTTCGGCGCCAGCGCCATGACTGTGACTTCCTACGATCAGCAAATCGACGGAGAGTTTCTGCGCCTGCTCGAGAATCACCTGCGACGGATCGCCCTGCAGCACCCGCACTGCCCGAATCCGTTCCAGGTCCTGCTCCCCCTCATCCCCCAGTTCTTCGCGAAAGCTGTCGAGCACCCGCTGCTCGATATTGGCAATCACCGTATTCAGGCCCTGGCTGTGAAACTCGTTCAAGGCCTGCTCATCGAGGTAACTCTGAAGCACCGATTCGGCGAACAACCCCATCGGCTCAACCGCGTGCACCACATACAAGTCGGCATTGAATGTTCGAGCCAGTGCCAACGCATGCTGCATCACAAAAGGTGCATACAGACCGAGGTCGGTGGCATACAGCATCGAATGAATCATTGGGACCTCCTGAATGCCAACATGGCGGAGATTGATTCAGCTTAGCAGTGCGGTGACGAGTGCGGCGTTCGGCGCAACGCATTGAACCGCAGCGCTTTAAATCGACGGCTCGTTACTGATGCCATGCGGCACGTGACCGGTGGCGACCACTTCGCGGGCCAGCTCGCAATGGCCGGCCTGGTCATCGAAAAATACGTCGGCGGCAAAGGCTTCGAGAAAGGCTGATTTGGTCAGCCCTCCCAGGAACAGCGACTCGTCCAGACGGATGTCCCATTCGCGCAAGGTGCGGATCACCCGTTCATGGGCCGGCGCCGAGCGCGCCGTCACCAGCGCGGTGCGGATCGGACAGGCATCGTCGGGGAACTCGCGCTGCAAAAGGTTGAGCGCCGCGAGGAATCCTTTGAACGGCCCGCCGCGCAAAGGCTCGCGGGCGGCCTCACGCTCGCTGGCCTGAAACGCTGCAAGGCCTCCCGATTGATAGACCCGCTCCGACTCATCGGAAAACAGTACCGCGTCACCGTCGAATGCAATGCGCAATTCATCGCTGGCGGCGCGACTGGCACCGCCCGACAGAATAGTCGCTGCCGCGAAACCGGCATCCAACGCACTGCGCACATCGTCGGAATGGGTCGAAAGAAACAGGTCGCAGCCAAAGGCCTTCAGGTATGGGTAAGGACTGCGCCCGCCGACAAATGCCGCACGCGAAATCGCCAAGCCATAATGATGAATAGAATTGAAAACCCGCAGGCCGGTGTCGGCGCTGTTGCGCGACACCAGGATTACCTCGACCCGGGCACGGCCGAGACTGGCGTTCAGCTTCAGGAGTTTTTCGACTAACGGGAACGCATCGCCGGGCTCGAGAATTTCGTCTTCGTGTTCGATCTGGTATTGCCGATAGGCCTCGACGCCGCTCGACAGATAAACCTTGTGGCTCTCGCTCAAGTCGAACAGTGCTCGCGAAGAAATCGCCAACACCAGTTTGTCGTCTATGCCATTGGCCATGCCCTTCCCTCTCCTTTTGGCCGACTCAGTGATTACGTCGGTCGATAAAACTCAAGCTGCGATACAAGGCTTCAATTCGCGGCAACTCACATCCCGCCGCTTTCGCCGCTGCCAGTGGCCGAGTGTAGATGGCATCCAGTTCCAGCGGTCGCTTGTGCAGGAAGTCGTGGTACATGCTTGGCCAATAGTCGGGCATTTTCTCAGTCATCATGAACAGATGGTCGGCATATCCGGCCGGCATTTCGTGACCGCAGGCCGTTGCCCCCTGAACCACTTCGGTCATCAGCGCCTTGATCAGCTCCCGGCAGTCGGTATCGGCCATCAACGGCGTGGTGCTTGCCCCAAGCAGAACCGACAGGCCGTTGTAGGGGATATTCCAGACCAGTTTCTGCCAACGCGCCTGATGCAGGTTCGGCATGGCCTGGGAATCGATTCCGGCGGCGCGGAACAGCCCGGCGCCTTCCTCGACAATCGCCATCCGCGCCTGCTCATCGATTGCCGGGCCGCTGTGGTAGCCGACATTCACCGCGCCGAGCGCCTGATGGGTGATGACGCCAGGTCCCTCGCGATGGACGCAGATAAAACAGAGCCCACCAAGCAAGTGCAGCGAATCGGGGAGCAAGTCGCGCAGGCTGTCTTCGACGTCCAGGCCATTTTGCAACGACAGCACTTTGGCATTCGGAGCGGCAGCTTGAATGATTGTCGGCGCCAAGTCCGCGTTACTGGTGGTTTTCGTGCCCACCAGCAACCAGTCGCAGGGCGGCATATCTTCGGCCGTCGAATAGGCCTGAACCGGGTTCAATGTCAACGTGCCGTGCATCGCACTGTCGAGTTGCAGCCCGTGTTCGGCCACCGCTGAAAATTCACTGCGCAACAGAAAATGCACATCGAAGCCGGCACGCGCCAGCATCAACCCGTAGAAACCGCCGATCGCGCCGGTTCCGATAATACCGATTGTCGGCTTGGCAACTGCCCCTATCATGGTAATTCCTCTGCTATTCGACTCAACGCCAGCCCCACGGCTGCATTGAGCTCGGCGCTGATCAAACGCGACTGTAGTGCCCCAAAGAATTCACCGTCGCGCACTACAAACAGCGCCGGCAAATGAAAGACCCGATAACGCTCGACCACGCCACCATTGTTCCCTGCATCGATCCAGCACAGTCGATCGACCGCCAGATCGAACCTGGGCAATTGCTCACGGGCAAAACGGCAGCTCGCGCAGCCGACGCTGGTAAAGATCACCAGGGAAATACCGTTCATCGCCAACAGCCGTTGGTCGGCGTCGAAATCGGTCAGTTCCGATTCGACCACTATACTGGGAGAAACGATGTCAGATGGCCGACACAGGGAGTCCGTGTTCATGGGACGTTATCTTCCTCATCCTGACGATGTACCCGTCGAATTGACGTTGCTCAAACATGAGTGCATTTCGCGGCAACAGCTGCACACTATCAGCCTCGGCGGCGTGGCTTGCAATTACCACCGCGGATGGCGAAGGGGCACCGCACTTCAAGTGCGCATGCCGACCCTGAGCACCACAATCTGTTACCTGGGCTATGTGGCGTGGTGCCTGCGACGAAAACGCAGCTACCTGGTGGGCATCGCTTTTGTCGACGAACAGACCCTGTTCAGCGCACGAATGGGTGAGCAGGTTTGCCAGATCGAACGTTACTGCCGTCAGCACGAACCCCAAAGCGAACAGGTGAACAACCAGACCCTGGCCCTCGAATGGGTCCAGCTGCACGCCAACGAGTTCTCCCACGACACGGTTCGCAAGGCATTTGCATAGGTAACGCTGGTTTAGGGGGCGTTCTCGGTCAGTTTCCCCGGCGCGGCGGGGAAACTAACCGAGAATGCCCCTCTAACCGGTGTCTGCCCATTGTCGAGCCACGGTGTAACGCGCTAAGGTTCAGCTCCCCGACGCGCTTAATTTGCTGTGCTCCGCCGCGCGGGTTCGCTGGCGGCCGGCACCCGTGACCTGACGAGTAAACGATGGCTGATTTACCGATCAACGACCTTAACGTCGCCTCCAACGAGACCCTGATCACTCCCGATCAGCTCAAGCGTGATATCCCTCTGAGCGACGCTGCCCTGCGCACCGTCACCAAGGGCCGCGAAGTCATTCGCAACATTCTTGATGGCACCGACCACCGCCTGTTCGTCGTGATCGGGCCGTGCTCGATCCATGACATCAAGGCTGCCCACGAATACGCCGAGCGTCTGAAAGCGCTCGCGGCGGAAGTGTCCGATACCTTGTATCTGGTCATGCGCGTGTATTTCGAGAAGCCACGCACCACCGTCGGCTGGAAAGGCCTGATCAACGACCCGTACCTGGACGACTCGTTCAAGATTCAGGATGGCTTGCATATCGGGCGTCAGTTGCTGCTGGACCTGGCCGAAATGGGCCTGCCGACCGCAACCGAAGCCCTCGACCCGATCTCCCCGCAATACTTGCAGGATCTGATCAGCTGGTCGGCGATCGGTGCACGCACCACCGAATCCCAGACTCACCGTGAAATGGCTTCCGGCCTGTCCTCGGCTGTCGGCTTCAAGAACGGCACCGATGGCGGCCTCACAGTGGCCATCAACGCCTTGCAATCGGTCTCCAGCCCACACCGCTTCCTGGGCATCAACCAGGAAGGTGGCGTGTCGATCGTCACCACCAAGGGCAACGCCTACGGTCACGTGGTGTTGCGCGGCGGTAATGGCAAACCGAACTACGATTCGGTCAGCGTCGCGCTCTGCGAGCAAGCGCTGAACAAGGCGAAGATCAAGCCGAACATCATGGTCGATTGCAGCCACGCCAACTCCAACAAGGACCCGGCCCTGCAACCGCTGGTGATGGAGAACGTCGCCAACCAGATCCTCGAAGGCAACCAGTCGATCATCGGCCTGATGGTCGAAAGTCACCTGAACTGGGGCTGCCAGGCGATCCCGAAAGACCTCGCCGACCTGCAATACGGCGTGTCGATCACCGATGCCTGCATCGATTGGACCGCCACCGAAAACACCTTGCGCAGCATGCACGCCAAGCTCAAGGATGTGTTGCCTAAACGCGATCGCAGCTGATCACCGTTTCACGCATAAAAAAACGCCAGGCTTAAACCTGGCGTTTTTTTATGCGTTCGCTTTATTCACAGCTTGGCGGCATGCCGCGCGTGACGCTCCATGTAGCGCTCCACATAGGAACACGATGGAATGACTGTGTAGCCCATTTCCTCGGCGTATTGCAGTGCCTGCTCGGTCAACGCCGCCGCGATGCCGCGACCACGCAGCGCGTTAGGCACAAAGGTACGATAAATATCCAGGGTCTGTTTCCCCAGATCCATATAGGTCAGGTAGGCACGATAACCGTCCACAGTGGTCTCGAACTGATGACCAGCCTGGTCATGGTGGATGGACAACGCCTCGCTCATCACTACTCCTCGCGGGTCTTTAATTCTGACCCCTACCTTACCGATGTTTTTCCGGCGAAGGAACATCTACGCCACCCTGTGCCTGAATGGACACCGAGAGAGCAACACCAATCTCGCGCAACCGAGCACGTATCAAATAGTAGGCACCATTGGCAGAAATGCTCAAGGGACGCTCGTCATGCTGGCAGGCGGATGTTGCTTGGGTAATGCAGGGGCGGCCTGACCGGAATCTTCCCGAGTCGAGCCTGAACATTGCCGGATATTGCGACTTAAGACGAGCGCCCTTTGTTTAAGTCACCTCAACATGGATAAAGATATGAGAGCCGCTGCGCAAAATCCGAACAAAAGTCTGGACGATTCCATCTAGACAGACTTTAGTCGAGACTGAAAAACAGCTGCCGAGGTGGGGAACTTTTCTTTGGCGGCTCGCTCAGCTCGGGCCTCGCAGCTGGATATTTTTTATACAATGCAGTTAAAAGTTGCTCGAAAAAGAATCAACGCCTACAATTTTTTTTGCTTCTTGCTCTACGTCAGTTTACTTACTACAAGTAATGGGTAGTATGTACGCCGGCTATTTCCTCACTCTGAGGAGACAGCTACTTAATAGAAAGTCCTTGAAGGGGAACACGATGAACAACGTTCTGAAATTCTCTGCTCTGGCTCTGGCCGCAGTTCTGGCTACCGGTTGCAGCAGCGTATCGAAAGAAACCGAAGCACGTCTGACTGCTACTGAAGACGCAGCAGCTCGCTCCCAGGCTCGTGCAGACGAAGCTTACCGTAAAGCTGATGAAGCTCTGGCTGCTGCTCAAAAAGCACAACAGACTGCTGACGAAGCTAACGAGCGTGCTCTGCGCATGCTGG
The DNA here is from genome assembly GCF_058802325.1 of Pseudomonas sp. GW822-FHT02E03. Classification (NCBI taxonomy): domain Bacteria; kingdom Pseudomonadati; phylum Pseudomonadota; class Gammaproteobacteria; order Pseudomonadales; family Pseudomonadaceae; genus Pseudomonas; species Pseudomonas sp. GW822-FHT02E03. The sequence goes on from NZ_JBXAOA010000005.1 coordinate 110,867, forward strand.
AAAAAGCTAGCCGCAAGTAATAGTCCTTCGGGATTGTTATCAAGCCGACCCATTTTTTGGGTCGGCTTTTTTATTGCCCGCTGTTTCTGCAGGCCATAAAAAACCCGCCGACGCGGCCTGCGTCGGCGGGTTCCTTTAAAGCGTTACTGCTGCAGGTCGATCGGCGCACTCGTTACCATCGACGCCGACGCATTCGGCACGGCGATTTCCACCGGCAGGCCATCTTCAGCGGCAACCACGTCACGCACCACATCCCAGTTCATGCGCAAGTTGTTGGTGATGTCCTCACGCTTGAGCATCGCATTGATCACTGCGGTGTGCTTGTCGACTACCGAAGGGTTGCCCTTGTCGTCCAGCGGCGTGTGCGCTTCCAGATAAACCTTGCCGGCGCTGAGGCCGAACTTGTATGGGTCGTTGATGATCCGCACCGACGTCCCGACCGGCACCATGCTGGCCATTTCCAGCACGTTGTTGTTGAACATGCGGAAGCAGCCGTGGCTGGTGCGCATGCCGATACCGAATTTCTTGTTCGAACCGTGGATCAGGTAGCCCGGAGTGCCAAGAGTGAACTTGAACGGCCCCAGCGGGTTGTCTGGGCCGGCTGGCACCACATTCGGCAGTGGATCGCCATCAGCGGCGTGCTCGGCCTTGATCGACGCTGGAGGCGTCCAGCTCGGGTTCGGCGTCTTGGCGATGATGCTGGTGTGGGCAATCGGCGAGCCCCAGCCTTCACGGCCGATACCCAGCGGGAAGGTGTACACCACGTCCCGGCCTTTCGGGAAATAGTAGAGACGGTATTCAGCCAGGTTGATGACGATGCCTTCACGAGGACCCGGCGGCAGGATGAAACGCGTCGGCAAGACGATTTCGGTCCCGGCGCCCGGCAGCCATGGATCGACCCCAGGGTTGGCCGCGACCATTTCCGAGTAGCCCAGATCGTAGGTGGTGCCAAGGTCGGCGAAGGTGTCTTCGTACTTGGCCTTGATCACTTGCACCTGGCCGATGATGTCTTCACCGGGAGGTGGCAGGGGTAGCTCCAATGCTGCTACCGGACCCGCGACACAGAGGGCGGCAAGAGACAGGCAGCGGGTGACGGCGGGAAAGCGCGGCAACATCCGGAAAATCCTTCGCATGATCGACAAGGGTATAAAAACGGGATTGTACACCGCCTCCCGTTATTTCGGGGAGACGTAAAGACCTGTGGTTGCGGGGCTTGCCTGGGGAGGTTATGGAGGCATAGGTATTTATCTTGATGGTGTACATATCCGTTTCTGCGGTCGCGGCTTCTATTGGTTTCGCTTTTACAGCGAGTCACTTTCGAAAAGCGCGAAAGTGACTCGCTGTAAGAGCGAAACCCTAAGCCGCTGTTACCGCAGAAACGGATATGTACACCATCAAAAAACAAGCCGCCTGGTATACAGCCTTCGCGGGCAAGCCTCGCTCCTACAAGAGCGGCGATAACTGCCGGCCCAACACAGAGGAAGCCCCCTCGCCACAGGCGATCTAAAGCTCGAACCGCAACTCAGGCCAGATCGGCGAGGTGCCGCGTTTTTGCGACTCCAGAATGGCCCGGCACAGCGAGCACAGACGCTGGTCCTGGAACACGGTACGGTCGACGCTCGACCAGCGCGGTTGCGCCGGCAACAGGCTGCCGCACAAGGTTCGGTCCACCGAGCCGCCCAACTCCAGCTGACGCGTCACCAGATGCACGCGCACTTCCTGGCAGGCGAACAGATCCAGCTGTTCGTCAGGCTCGATCAGTTGGTAGGCAAATAGGGACCAGGCAGGACGCGGCATCGGGGGCTCCAAATCGGGGGCGCCACCTTAGCCGAAACACCGCCGCTAGAAAAGCGTCAAAGCAGCGGTTTCAGTGTCGGCCAGACATTTTCCAGCAACTTGTTCTGCGCCGCCTCAGCCGGGTGCAGGCCGTCGCCTTGCATCAGGTCCGGATGACCGCCCACACCGTCGAGAAAAAACGGCACCAGCGGGATCTTTTTCTCGTTGGCCACCTTGATGAATACCTCGGCAAAGGCCTGGGTGTAACGCACGCCATAATTGGGTGGCAATTGCATGCCCAGCAACAGCACCTTGGCGCCACTGACGCGGGAGCTGTCGATCATCGACGCAAGATTTTGTTGCAATTGTGTTGGCGGCATTCCGCGCAGCCCGTCATTGCCTCCCAACTCGAGGATAACCAGCGCAGGCTTATGCTCTGCAAGCAGCGCCGGCAGGCGCGCCCGGCCTCCGGCGCTGGTGTCGCCGCTGATGGATGCATTGACCACCTTATCGTCGAAACCTTCGCGCTTGAGCCGTTGCTCAAGCAATGACACCCACCCCAAGCGGGTATCCAGCCCGAAACCGGCGCTGATACTATCGCCAACGATCAGGACGGTACCCGCCGCTGCGTTCTGGGCCATGCACATCAAGGCCAGGCCAGCACTCAAAAACCACACACGCATCGGATTCTCCATGGGCGCAAGCATTCTCACCGCGAAGAACCTCAGCAAAGTGGTTCCGAGCGCGGAAGGTGAACTGACTATCCTGCACGAACTCAGCCTGGAACTGAACAAGGGCGATAGCCTGGCCATCGTCGGCGCCTCCGGTTCCGGCAAATCCACCCTCCTGGGCCTGCTCGCTGGCCTCGATCTGCCGAGCAGCGGTGAAGTCACCCTCGCCGGGCAAGGCCTGAGCAATCTCGATGAAGACCAACGCGCACGCATCCGAGCCGAGCATGTGGGGTTTGTTTTTCAATCATTCCAGCTGCTCGACAGTCTCAATGCTTTAGAAAACGTCATGCTGCCGCTGGAGCTCGATGGCCGCAAAGACGCCCGCGAGCGCGCCACCGAACTGCTGCAACGGGTCGGTCTGGGCCAACGCCTGACCCACTCGCCGCGCCAGCTTTCCGGTGGCGAACAGCAACGCGTAGCGATTGCCCGGGCCTTCGCCGCCGAGCCCGACGTGCTGTTCGCCGATGAGCCCACCGGCAACCTCGACAGCCACACCGGCGAGCGCATCAGCGATTTGCTGTTCGAACTCAACCAGGAAAGCGGCACGACCCTGGTGCTGGTGACCCACGATGAACGCCTGGCACATCGCTGCCGGCGCCTGATCCGCCTTGAAGCCGGCCTGCTGGTCGCCCCTCTGGAGCCTTGATGGCACGCTTGCCGCTGTTGCGCCTGTTCAGTATCGCCCTGCGCCAATTATGGCGCGATGCCCGCGCCGGTGAATTGCGCGTTTTGTTCTTTGCCTTGCTGGTGGCGGTGGCGGCGAGTACCGCTATCGGTTACTTCGGTGCCCGCTTGAACAGCGCCATGATGCTGCGCGCCACCGAGTTTCTCGGTGCCGACCTAGTGCTTGAAGGCAGCTCACCGGCGCGACCGGAACAGATCAGAAGCGGCACGGAGCTGGGCCTTGAACACGCTCAAGTGGTGGAGTTTTCCAGCGTCATCGCCACCGACAACGGCATTCAGCTGTCCAGTATCAAAGCCGCCGATGACGTCTACCCATTGCGTGGCGAACTGAAAAGCGCCCCCGCGCCCTTCGCGCCGGAAGAACCCGGTGGCGGACCGAAACCCGGCGAAGCCTGGGTCGAAGCGCGACTGCTGACCGCATTGGACTTGAAGATCGGCGACAGCATCGACGTCGGCATGAAAACCCTGACGCTGGCGCGGGTGCTGACCTACGAACCGGATCGCGCCGGCAATTTCTACAGCCTGACGCCACGGGTACTGATCAACTTCAGCGACCTTGAGGCAACCGGCGTGGTGCAACCCGGCAGCCGGGTCAGTTACCGCGAACTCTGGCGCGGCAACGCCTCGGCGCTGGAAACCTATCGGCAGCTGATCAAGCCAGGTTTGGCGGCCAACCAGCGTATCCAGGATGCTCGCGATGGCAATCGGCAGATCGGCGGCGCCCTGGGCAAGGCTGAACGTTATTTGAACATGGCCAGTCTGGTGGCGGTGCTGTTGTCCGGTGTGGCGGTGGCGTTATCGGCGACACGCTTCGCCACCCGCCGCTTCGATGCCAGCGCATTGCTGCGCTGCCTGGGCCTGTCCCGTCGGGAAACCATGGTGCTGTTCAGTCTGCAGCTAACCGTACTCGGACTGCTCGCCAGCGTCAGCGGCGCCCTGCTCGGCTGGCTGGCGCAGCTGGGGCTGTTTGCACTGCTGCGTGATTTATTGCCGACCGATGTTCCACCGGGTGGCCTGCTGCCGGCCATCGCGGGGATCGGCACCGGGCTGGTGGCGTTGGCCGGTTTCGCCCTGCCGCCATTGGCCGCTTTGGGTCGGGTGCCACCGTTGCGCGTGTTGCGTCGCGACATGCTGCCGATTCCGTCCAGCAGCTGGATTGTTTATGGCGCGGCATTGGGCGCCCTCGGCCTGATCATGTGGCGCTTGAGCCTGGACCTGTTGCTGACCTTCGCCCTGCTCGGCGGCGGTGTGATCGCGGCACTGGTGCTGGGCAGCGTGCTGTTGCTGCTACTGAAAAGCCTGCGCCGGATGCTGGCGCGCGCCGAATTGCCATGGCGCCTCGGGTTGGGCCAACTGCTGCGCCATCCACTGGCGGCGGCCGGTCAAGCCCTGGCCTTCGGTCTGATTCTGCTGTCCATGGCGCTGATCGCTTTGCTGCGTGGCGAATTGCTCGACACCTGGCAAAACCAGTTACCGAAAAATGCCCCGAACTACTTCGCCCTGAACATTCTGCCGGCGGACAAACAGGCCTTTACCGATCGACTGATGGAGTTGTCGGCACAATCGGCGCCGCTGTACCCGGTGGTGCCGGGACGGCTGATCAGCGTCAATGGCGAGCCGGTGCAGGACATCGTCAGCAAGGATTCGGCCGGTGATCGAGCCATTCAACGGGACCTGAGCCTGACCTGGGCGGCCGAGCTGCCGGAGGGCAACAAACTCACCGCCGGCAACTGGTGGGATCAGCAACCATCGGATGAAATACCGGGAGTATCGGTGGAAGGTAAAGTCGCCGAAAGCCTCAAGCTCAAGCTCGGCGATCACATGGTATTCACCGTTGGCGGGGTCAATCGGGAAGCGAAAGTCACCAGCCTGCGGGAGGTCAACTGGGACAACTTCCAGCCGAACTTTTTCATGATCTTCCAGCCCGGCACCCTGAAGGACTTGCCGGCGACCTACCTGACCAGCTTCTACCTGGCGCCCGGTCACGATCAGCAGATCGTCGATCTGTCCCGAAGCTTTCCGGCAGTGACCATTCTGCAAGTCGAAGCGTTGCTGGCGCAGCTGCGCAGCATTCTCGGCCAGGTCACCCTGGCGGTGGAGTATGTGTTGTTGTTTGTGCTGGCGGCGGGCATGACGGTGTTGTTCTCCGGTTTGCAGGCAACGCTGGATGAACGCATTCGCCAAGGTGCATTGCTGCGAGCGCTAGGCGCCGAGCGACAGTTGCTGGTCAGGGCCCGGCGGATCGAGTTCGGTCTGCTCGGCGCGGTCAGCGGGTTGTTGGCGGCACTGGGTTCGGAACTGGTGAGTCTGGTGCTCTACCGCTACGCTTTCGACCTGCCTTGGCATCCGCATCCATGGCTGTTGGTGTTGCCACTGATCGGTGCCGTGCTGATCGGCGGTGCCGGTGTGTTCGGCACGCGCCGCGCCTTGAATGCCAGCCCCCTGACAGTCTTGCGTGAGGGTTGATAAACACATCAAGTATTCAATCGCAAGAAGTCACCACGAGCCGTTATCGCCCTCCCCGTAGGGCGATTGCTCGGAAAACGCCGAGTACACCCTATTTCGGGTATCTGATCTCGTTTATCCACCACAACACTTCTCCGCTCGGGGTCTGCACAACGGCCTCATCACCGACCTCTTTCTTCAAAAGCGCACGCGCCATTGGCGAATCGATGGAGATGTAATCGTTGCGACCGTAGATTTCGTCATACCCCACAACCCGGAATTTCTTGATTTCACCTGCCTCGTTTTCAATCTCGACCCAAGCCCCGAAAAAGACCCTGCCTTCCTGCTCAGGCGAGTACGCGACCACCCGCACATCTTCGAGGCGCTTGCGAAGGTACCGAACACGCCGGTCGATTTCCCGGAGCAGCTTCTTGTTGTATTGGTAATCCGCGTTTTCGCTACGGTCGCCGAGCGACGCCGCCCAAGTGACCTTGCGCGTGGTGTCAGGACGCTTTTCCCGCCAAAGGTAGTCGAGCTCCTGCTTCAGAGCCTCATGACCTTCCTTTGTGATGATGTTCGTACTCAAGATGGATTTCTCACTAACGATTTATCTCCAGCAAGGTTATATCGGCTCTTGGAGCCCCAGGTCGCGCTCAAGCGAAGCGCACCCTTGAATCACTAAGGACCCGGTGAATTGCTGCCCCCGCAGACTTGGGGATTTTCAGTGCTCTGAGCACACGATCCCAGTCATCAAGCGCCGCGAGGGTTTGGTCTAGGTATTCATCAGGCTTGAGGTATTTGTAATCCTTGCACAGGTCTCTGATGACCTTTCGTGTCGGTTTACCATGACCTGAAAATGCAGTGGAGTGCTCACCCATCCCATTGGAGAAAGTAAGGTCGTACGCTGGAGACAGCTTCCAGCCCCCCTGCCCACTTTTGTCCTGAGGCTCGTGATACAGAAACGCAAAGTTTTTGGTGTGATCGTCGTAGTTGTGGAACACCGCATTGAAGATCATGAGCCTTGCCATTTTCTCAACCTCGGCAGCGCTTTTCGTCAGTGCGCTTGTCAGCTTGAGTAGCTGGCTGTAATCCATCGTCGGCGCCCGGAAGTCTGCGTAGACCAACGCGCAGAGGGTAATCATATGAATCTTGCGATCGCCATCACGATCGAAACGTTTGGCTGCGAAGAACCGCTCAAATCCGCCCTGGCGCATCTGCACCTTTAGCAGTTCCGTATGCGCCATATTCACCCCGGCCATTCTGGCCATCACCGCATACGCTTGCTCGATCCCTCCAGTCTCCAAAGGCTCACTCAGAGCCCTGAACTTCACAAGCCAGTGAGCGTATCCAGGTGGAAGTGGGCCAAAAGCTGAAGTCGCAGTTTCAAGATCGTGTGACAGTGCGGCGATTGCTTTGGGGCGAGCACCACCGGGGGAGCCACCCGCCAAACGTAACCCCTTGAGCACTCCTGGGGTGTCTCCTTGTTGTACCTCGACAGATGCCTCGAATAGGCGAGCAAGATTCACTGACTCGGCGGCGATCTTTTCTGCTTTGGGATGGTACTCAAAGATCCCCATAGCCCGATCACCAATATAGGCCAGCCGATCCAGCGGACTGAGCGTCAGCGAGGTGCCTGCTCCGAAGGTCGCGTCGAAGAATCTATCCATCAGCAGAAGCCCCCAACCGTCCGGCAAGGAATCTGCAAATGGGCCATGCAAGCCCTTGAACAAACGACTTTCACGAGCGAGCTGTGGCTTGTCATCGAATGTCATTGTCAGGGGAGAAAGGTCGAACCCCTTGGCCAGCCATTCTTTGTCGTACACAAAGTAGATGCCTTTCCCCTCGATACGGCTCAATTCGCCAACCATTACGCCATTGGCAGTGACGGTGAGCGATTCAGTGGGCTTGAACCTGGGGATAGGCGAGCTCATTTGGTGCCTCGTTTACGCTTGAGATTTTTTAGCTCGTCGATTGAGCCTGGATGCGAGGGTTTGAAAAGACTCATCACCGGCGTTAGCTCATCGAGCGCCGTGGCCAGGAGAATCATGGACTCAAGAGTGATCGAGCCTGAGCGTTCGAACCGCTTGATGGAGGACTCAGACACTCCGGATTGCTCAGCCAAGGTTCTGCGAGAAAGGTTCTTGGACAAGCGCAACGATTCGGCATTCTTCCCCAGCTCGCGTGCGATTTCCGCTGGGCTGTACAAAAAATGCAAGAGCGACATAGCTTTCTCCGAACACACTATTGGTCAGAACTGATCCAGTATGACCAATAATATCGAACAAAGGATCTATTCTGACCAGTTGCATCAATAGCAAGATATGTAATTTGTTGCATTAGTGGTCATATTTGACCAATTAACACAAAATAATAACTATAAAAGGTCAGATACGACCAATAGAGTTAAAATGAGCGCGCCTTGATCGGCAAGGCACTGGACGCCGAAGTGCGGGTCCAGACACCGACCGGTGAACAACTCGTGTATATCGTGGCGATCGACTATTTTTGAGCCGCGGCGCTCTGAACCTCAGCGACGGGTAATCAGCCCTTGGCGAGCCACGCGAGTCAGCTGCCTGATCACTTCAGGCGCATCCTCGGCGTTGGGTGCCAGAATCACCGCCAGATCGAAACTGTCGTTGGCAAACCGTGCCAATGACTCGCCGTCGTCGACAAACTGAATCAGGAAAGCAGCAGGCCCACCGGTGCGACGTGGCCAGCCATCGAGGTAACGCAAAAGCGTCGGCTGATGTTTACCGCCAAGCAGGATTTTTGGATTGCGCTGGGTGAGGTGTGCCGTGATCGGCGCGGGGCGTATAACGGGGCTTAATGCATTCATTGTGTCGTGTCTCTGCCTCAAAAGTCTGCATGGCAGGTGAGAGGCAACACCGAACCAGCGCTTTAGCGGTATTTCGAAGCCTGTTTCAAGCTTCTATCGGCAACTGAATGAGTCACCTGGCGCCCCGCAAGTAGCTGTTTAAATCGGCGCATGGGCAGCATCCTAGAGAAGCTGACCGGACAGTGTCAAGAATCACCAGCAACAAAAAGGCCTGCACAGTGCGTCGCACAATGCAGGCCTTTTCGTTGAGCCAGGGCAGTCAGTTGGTGATGGCGCGGTCTACCGAAAGTTTGCCTGCACCTTCGATCAGCACCGCGAGGCTGCCACCGAGCAAAGCCAGGGCGAACTCATAACCGTTGTTAGCCATGAACAGGCCGTTGCTGATGTGCACTGTGAAAATAGCCACCAGAGAGAGAAAGGTCAGCCCCAGCGCTGCCGGGCGTGCCAGCAGACCGATGATCAGCGCCAGACCGCCGAAGAACTCGGTACCACCGGCCAGGATCGCCATCACATTGCCCGGAGCCAATCCAATGCTTTCCATGTACTGCGCAGTGCCGGCAATGCCGTAGCCGCCGAATGCCCCAAAGAGTTTCTGTGAGCCATGGGCCGCGAAGATGATGCCGACGAAAATACGCAGAATCGTCAGACCGTAGCCCGCGCGAGTGAACAGTACCTTGTTGATCAGTGTGCTCATGCTGTGTCATCCATTGTGAGTGTGTGTGTTGGTTGGCCGCTATATTAATCAATAAAACTCATGTTAAAAGCGCAAAAAACGCACCATAACAATCAGCTTAGTCGATCATTTCCGTGAGACCACTTTTTGCCCCTGAGGCTCCAACGACTCCCGCTCCCGATCGAACGCCAAGTAATACTTGTTCACGCTATTAACATAGCTGACAGCCCCCATCCCCACCTGCTCCATGGCGATGCGCTCGACCTGGAAAAACCACTGATTAGGATTCAAGCCGCGCCGCCGGGCCTCGGCGCGCATGCCTTGAACCCGCTCCGGTCCCATGTTGTAGGCCGCCAGCACGAACGCCATGCGCTCGCGCTCGTTGAGTTTGGGGCTGGCGAAAAACTTGCGGCGGATCATCGCCAGGTACTTGGCGCCGGCCTGCACATTGGCGTCGAGGTTTTGAATATTACTCACGCCAACCCGTTGGGCGGCGGACGGGGTGATTTGCATCAGGCCGGTGGGGCCGCTACCGCTTCTGGCGTTGGGTTGCAGCGCCGACTCCTTGAAGGCCAGCGCTGCCAGGTTCAGCCAGTCCATGCCTTGGGCTTCGGCATGTTTTTGCAGTACTGGTCGAAGTTTTTCCAGGCGCTGCCGATCGGCCTTGGCCAAGGGATAGTGCACTTGATACAGGCGTCGATAGATTCGCAGGAACGCCGCATCCTGGTCCGACGGTTTCTTGTAAGTCGTCAGGAAGCGATCGATGCTCGAACGCAGCATTGAAGCGTCGCGGCGCACAAACCAGTATTCCTCGCCTGGTTCGCTGATCATGACCTGCCGATCGAAGCGCAATTTGGGTAGGATCTTGCCCCAACGTTCGGCAATCGGTTGCTCGACAATCGTCAGATGAAAAATCCCGCCCTGAACCATTTCCAGCACGTCCTCGACCGCCAGGCTGGGATCGACCCACTCGATCTTCACCGGCGGCAGTTTGTGCAGCGCGAGTTTCTGATTGATCTGACTGACCGCATCCCCGGCGGCACTGCCGGTGGGCAGCGCGAGGGTTTTGCCCGAGAGTTGTTCGAGACGGGTGTAACGTCGCTCGCCTTTGATCCCCACCAGCAGCAACGGCACGTTACTGGCAATCGGCTGACTGGTACTGACGGCGAGGCTCGGTTGCGGGTCGAGTAATTCTCCCGGCGCAACCAGATCACCCTCCCCGCGCTGCAACGCACCGAGCAGTTGATCCTTGGCTTTGGGAATGATCTTGAGGGTGATTTCCTGGCCATCGCGGGCATGGCCATTGAGGTATTGTTCGAAAGCGCGCAGGCGGTGGTATTCGACGCCGATGGCCTGGCCCTGGACTTCACCGGAGCTGTTGCGGCTCTGGTTGACCAATACCCGCAACACGCGACTGCTGCGAATCTCCGCCAGGTCGCGGACCTTGGCCGCCGGCACGGCTTGCAACGGCCCGGCCAGACGCGCAACCGCCGGCATGGGCAGCAGCAACGAACAACACAGCAGTAACAAAACCGAGGGACGAATCATCCACTCTCCGGAAAGAATACGGGTCGACTCATGGATAATTTCATGACGTCGAGCGACAGAAACAGAGCGCCTGAAGCGCTGGTAAAGTGCGTGAGAGTGGCACAGTGATGGCAAATCTACCACCCGACCTGTCTCGCGGCCTCAACAGACAGCTTTAACTGGTTGTAGTTCTTGGCTTTTCTTATAAATCTACGGCTCTGATATGCTTTCCGGCCTTTGGTCCGAGGTAGCACCATGCAACTCATCGATATCGGCGTCAACCTGACCAACCCCAGTTTCGCCGACAAACACCAGGCTGTGCTCGACCGTGCCTATGCTGCCGGTGTCTGCCAACTGGTGCTCACCGGGACCAGCGTCGAGGGCAGCGAACAGGCGCTGGAGCTGTGCCAGCAACTGGACGAAAGCGCTCAGCGGCTGTTCGCTACGGCCGGTATTCACCCACATTCGGCCAGCGACTGGAACGCCGATAGCGCTCAGCGCCTGCGCAGTTTGCTCAAGGAGCCGAACGTGGTGGCCGTGGGTGAATGCGGCCTCGATTTCAATCGTGATTTCTCGCCCCGCCCGCAACAGGAAAAGGTCCTCGAAAAACATCTGGAGATGGCGGTCGAACTGCAATTGCCGGTGTTCCTGCATGAGCGCGATGCCAGCCAACGATTGCTGGAGATCCTGCGTGATTACCGCGACCAGTTGCCAGCCGCCGTGGTGCACTGCTTCACCGGTGAAAAGAAGGCGCTGTTCAGCTACCTCGATCTGGATCTGCACATCGGCATCACTGGCTGGATTTGTGACGAGCGCCGGGGCACGCACCTGCATCCACTGGTCAAAGAGATTAAACGCGGGCGCTTGATGCTGGAGAGCGATGCACCGTATCTGCTGCCCCGCAGCTTGCGCCCCAAGCCGAAGAATGGCCGCAACGAGCCGGCGTATCTGACTGAAGTGTTGCGTGAGGTGGCGTTGCATCGTGGGGAAAGCCAGGAAGACCTGGCAAATCACACCACAGCATGCGCACGGGCATTCTACGGGTTGCCTTCGATCCCCCAGTAACTACAAATCCCCTGTGAGAGCGGGCTTGCTCGCGATGACGAAATATCAGTCGACATCTCTGGTGCCAGATACACCGCTATCGCGGGCAAGCCCGCTCCCACAGGTTAGCGGTGTTGCCCATTGATCCATATCAAGAGTCGCCCCCCTGAGTAGCGGCACACTAATGGCACCTTGCCAAAACTGTTTCCGCTATCAGAGAAGACCTCCATGGGTGCCTGGCTTAGCAACATCTCGCTGAAATACAAATTCTGGGCGGTCAACGCCGTTGCCTTCGTCACCACCCTGTTGCTGGTGCTGTACGCCGTGCAGCTTGAACAACAAGCCCGCAGCCACGCCGCCCAGGCGTCGGTTCAGGCCCAGGCGCGATTGCTCAATGCCTGGCCTGCCGGGCAGCCGCTGCCCAAGGCCGATAATCTGCTGACCTTCAATCGCGGGCAGGCGCCGTTACTGAATGGGCAACCGGTGCTGGAGCTGACCGATACCAACGGTTGGGTCGAGATCAACGCTATGCCGCTGTTCGGTGAAAACCCGTTGATGGGCGCCGAGGTATTCACTCGCCCTGACGGTCAACAGGTCGCGGTAATTGCCTATGGCCCGAGCCTGAGCCACGTGTTCGGCGAACGCTTCACCCACTACGCGGTAGCGGTGTTCATCCTGATGCTGGCAATGCTCGGCGCCTCGCAACTGTTGATCCGCTTCCTGCTCAGCCAGCTCAACACGTTGAAAGACGTGATGCTCCATGTCGAGAAAAGCGGCGACCTGTCGGCCCGTGTGCCGCTGGCTTGCAAGGATGAAGTCGGGCAGATGGCCAATGCCTTCAACGCCATGCAGGCCGGTTATCAGCGGGTGGTCAACACCGTCGCCAGCACTGCGAGGCAACTGGATGTCGGCGCCGCGCGGCTGGCCTCGAGCATGAACGAGGTGCGTCACGGTATGCTCGGTCAGCAAAGCGAAACCGATCAGGCCGCCACAGCGATCAACGAAATGACCGCCACGGTCCATCACATAGCCCAACACGCCGGCGCCACCCGCGACCTCTCGCAAACCGCCGACACCCTGGCCGGCAGCGGCCAGGAAGTGGTCACTCGGGTGCAGCAATCGATTGGCGGGTTGTCCACCGGCGTGCAGCAAACGGCCGAGATGATTCAGCGTCTGGCCGAGGACAGTCAGAAGATCAACGGCGTGGTCAGCGTGATCCACAGCATCGCCGAACAGACCAACCTGCTGGCCCTTAACGCCGCCATCGAAGCGGCCCGGGCCGGGGAAATGGGCCGCGGGTTTGCGGTGGTCGCCGATGAGGTGCGTAACCTGGCCAAGCGAGTCCAGGCGTCCACCGACGAGATCACCACCATGGTTTCAGCGCTGCAGGCCGGCACTCGGGATGCTGTGGACTTCATGCAGGAAAGCTCGTACAAGGCGGACGACTGCATGCAGCAGGCTCAGGAAGCCAGTGTGGCCCTGGCCGAAATCACTGGAGCGGTGGCGCAGATGCGTGAAAGCAATACGCAGATCGCTGTGGCGGCCGAGCAGCAGAGCCATGTGGCGGAGGAAATGAATCGGGCGGTGGTGAGCATTCGCGACGTCACCGAAAATACCGTGCAGCAGACCGTGAATTCGGCGATCACCAGCAATGAGTTGGCGATGTTGGCCGGGGAGTTGAGCAAGGCCATAGGTCAGCTGAAACTGTGATGGCCCCATCGCGGGCAAGCCCGCTCCCACAGGATTAGCGCTATTTTAAAACTTGCGCATTACCTGTGGGAGCGGGCTTGCCCGCGATGGCGTCAGACCGAGCAAAATCAATCCTGACCATTACACCTATTGCGCCGATAGCCAGCCTCGATTCGCCGACGGCTTTCGCCCGGCCTATTCTTTGTTCAAGAGCCTCATCGAACCAAGGATAAGCATCATGGGCAAACGTCATCCCAACCTTCCCGCCTGGCAATGGCGAGCGTACCCGCATAATCACCAGCACCCGACCAATCTGGTGTTGCACCTGATTGCCGTGCCGCTGTTCATCGTGGCGTTTTTGCTGATGGTCTCGGGGGTGTTCAGCCTGGATCTGGCGAGTATCGCGATCGGCGTTATCGGCCTGATCGCCGCCCTGGGTCTGCAGCGCCAAGGTCATCGCCTGGAGGCACAAGCCTCCGAGCCCTTCAGTGATCGCAAAGATGCGGTATCACGCTTGTTGGTCGAGCAGTTCCTGACCTTCCCACGGTTTTTCTTCAGTGGCGGCTGGTGGCGCGCCTGGCGTGAACGCCACCGCCGTCGTCACTGATCAGGCGAAAATCGTGACTGTCTGCCGGCTCATGGCGATCAACTGACCGTCTTCGCTCCACAGTTTTGCGGCGGCGTGCCCGTAGCCGTCAGCGGCATACTCGATTTCAACCAGGTACTTGCACCAGTCCAGCGTGCTCAACGCAAGTAACGGCTGGACGAATTCGATGGTCCAGGTCAGCGTGCTGCCTGCCGCCGGCTTCTTCAGATACGACAACAAGGACGGCGGCCAGGCGTCGACCAGCGCCAGAATATGCGCCTCGCTGACCACCTCGTCCTTCCCTTCTCCACGCAAGCGCACCCAACCTCCCATGTCGCGGGAGGTGTTGCCGGTGAACGGCAGGCCACCGACACTCCAGCGCATTGCCAAATGACGCATGAATTCCGGGGTCACCCCTTTGATATAGGGCATTTCCTGGCAGTCGTCCCAGTGCTTCATCTCGGGCGCAGCGTTGGCCGTGACCGCCACTTCGGAAGGTCGCGAGGCGCCGAAGCTGCCCTGGACCAACGTCACCACCTGGCCCTTCTGCATCGCCCGGCCCAGCACCTGGCTGACGGCTTTGCCTTCGCGCAACACATCGACTTCAAAACTGACTGGCACATCGGGTACGACCGGGCCGACAAAGGTGATTGCCAGCGAACGCACCGGACGATCCGCCGGGACTTTTGCGCGCATGGCTTCGTATTGCAAGGCGGCTATCAGCCCCCCAAAACTCGCCCGGCCCTGGCCCCATTCGGCCGGAATAGACAGCTCCTGCGGCTGACTGCGCACAGCGTCGAGCAGATCGGAAAAGTGCATGGGAACCTCAGAGACAGGAAAATGGATGGAACGATCTTAACCAGCGCGCAAAGCCGATACAGCGCTTATTCCGGCCAAAATCACTGACAGATGAGCCGTGCTCGGCTCGAACACTCATTCCCTGTTCACCACAAAACAACTGTGGGAGCGGGCTTGCTCGCGAAAGCGCTCTGACATTCAACATTTTCGTTGAATGTCATGCCCTCTTCGCGAGCAAGCCCGCTCCCACATTTGATCTTTAGGGTTTTCAGGATTTGAAGCAGGCGGCACTGAATTTTTCGAGGACGCGGTCGGCGCGCGCTTCGGCCTCGGCCAAGGTGGTTTTCCAGGTCGCGACACAGGGCTGCAAATCGGGCTCTTCTTTGGCGCGGTCCAGCCACTGCCAGCTGTCGTGCCAATCGCCCAAAGCGGATTGGGCCGATTTCAATCCGGACAGGGCCGCTTCCGGCAAGCGATCCAGTTCGGGGTAGGCTTCGATGCCATAGCGCACGCGCTTGATCAGCAGGCGCAGGCGATGGCGGTCATGGGCGGGGTCATGCAGGGCCTGGTCGAGTTTCTTCCATTGTTTGCCCAAGCGTTTTTCGATGCGCTTGCGCAAGCCCTTGAGCAAGCCCTGACGCTGAGAAGCCCGCAGGAAACGCGGAAAGGCGTCGAGGATCATCAGCATCTGCGCCACTTCCGGGCTCGCCGCCACGACGGGATAAACCTCGTGCATCCGCGCCATGCGCCGGTGCGCGGCCTCGGGTTGATCGTGCTGGAGCAGGTACGCTGCCAGCACTTCGCGATCGCGCAACGGCGTGGTCAGGTCACCGACCCGGGAAGCCGCCGCTTCAAGTTGCTCGACTCCGGGCAAACCGCGCAAGGGCCGCAACAAGCTGCGCAAACGCCGCACGGTGGTGCGTAGATCGTGCAGGGCTTCAGAATCGGTACGGGCACTCAAGCGTGCCTGGCAGGCGAGCAGGCGAATGTCCAGGCTCAGAACGTGAGCCACCAACCGATCAACCAAGGCAGACATCGCTTGCTCCGTAAATCGAATTCCCCCATTGGCTATAGCATGCTTCAGCGACCGGCGCGAGATTCACGAATGTAGAAGCGCGCCTTCTCGGCCTTCTTGGTGCACCCCTCATACGCTTCGAATTGCTGCTGGGTCTTGGCGCCGGTCAGCAACGACAGCGCCTTGGAGTAGCTGACAGTCCCGGCAAAGCCCTCGACCTTGGCCAGATCCAGTTCACGCCAGGCGGCGTCGAGCTGGCTACCGCAGCTGTCACGGTAAGCGGTTTTACCGGCACAACCGGCGAGTGCCAGGGCAATCAACGGCACACAGATCCAGACTTTCATCACTCACACCTCAAAGATAGGTAAATATGCATGCACGTAAGACGGTCTGGCACGTGAAAAGTGCCTTGGGCTCGCCGTGGAAACATGCAGTGGAAACATGCAGTGAAAACATAGAGCCGGCGAGAATACCCATTCGCCTTGCCTGAGTGTCAAAAAACGACGCACTGGCCCCCTCGAACGACCATAGCGATTGAAGCGTGCCCCTCGATGGGTGCATTGTTGAACCTTGTCAGAGAGGTCGATTCATGAAAAAGCGTGTCGCACTGGTGTTGGGCTCGGGTGGCGCCCGGGGCTACGCCCATATCGGCGTCATTGAAGAGATCGAACGGCGCGGCTACGACATCGCCTGCATCGCCGGTTGCTCCATGGGCGCAGTGGTCGGCGGGATCTATGCCGCCGATAAACTCAAGGATTACCGCGACTGGATCGAGAGCCTGGATTACCTCGACGTGTTGCGTCTGGTGGACGTCAGCTTTCGCCTGGGCGCAATTCGCGGGGAAAAGGTCTTCGGACAGATCCGCAAGATCGTCGGCGAAATTAATATTGAAGACCTGCGCATTCCCTACACGGCGGTGGCCACGGACCTGACCAACCAGCAGGAAATCTGGTTCCAGGAAGGCTGCCTGCACCAGGCCATGCGCGCCTCGGCGGCGATCCCCAGCCTGTTCACGCCGGTGATGCAGGGCAATCGAATGCTGGTGGACGGCGGCATTCTCAACCCATTGCCGATCGTGCCGGTGGTGTCGAGCCATTGCGACCTCATCATCGCGGTCAACCTCAACTCCACCAACCAGCGTCACTATCAACTGCCAGTGATCCAGCGCCCGGCCGCGTTCAAGACCCGTTTTGACAGCCTGATCAACTCGTTGGGTTCGAAAATGCCCTTCCGCCGCAAACAGGCGGAACAATTGCTGCTGCTGGAAAAGGAGGCGTTGATGGCAGAAGCGGCCGATATCAATCCGTGGATCGAATCCGCCGCGCCCGAAGGCCAGCAACCGGCGGCGGCCCCGGAAAGCAACGGCGCACCGAAATCCGCCACCGGGTCGTTCATCATCGACAACGTCGGGCCGGCGTCCTTGCTGGACCTGATCAACCAGAGTTTCGAGGTGATGCAGACCTCATTGGCGCAGTACAAGATTGCCGGGTATCCGCCGGATATCCTGATCAACGTGCCCAAGCGGGTGTGCCGGTTTTTCGAGTTCTACAAGGCGCCGGAATTGATCGCGCTGGGGCGCGAGATTGCGCGCGATACGCTGGATCGGTATGAGAATGAGCGGGAATCTTGAGGTTCCTGGGTGAATGTGAGGGCCTCTTCGCGGGCAAGCCCGCTCCCACAGAGTTTTGTGGCGGTCACATGATCTGTGAACACCCGGAACACTGTGGGAGCGGGCTTGCCCGCGATGGCGCAGGATCAGGCACCACAAAAACTAAAGGCTACCCTCACTCAACAACCGATACCCAACCCCCGCCTCGGTAACGATAAACCGTGGCTGAGTCGGATCATCCGCCAGTTTCTGCCGCAAGTGCCCGACCACTATCCGCAGATAGTGGCTGTCTTCGGTGTGGGTCGGGCCCCAGATGTCCTTGAGCAATTGCTGCTGGGTGATGACCCGCCCCGGATGCCGGGCCAGTTGCGCCAATACCGCATATTCCTTGCGCGTCAGCGCCACTTCGGCACCGTCCAATAGCACCCGGCGATAAGCCAGGTCCACGGTGAGCGGGCCGAAACTGAGCGCCGCTTCCTGAGCCTCACCCGTCGGCGCCTGACGCAGCAAGGCGCGCACCCGGGCCAAAAACTCCTGGATGCCGAACGGCTTGGTCACGTAGTCGTTGGCGCCGCCATCCAGGGCTTGTACTTTCTGCCCTTCGCTGGCGCGTACCGAGAGCACCAGTACCGGCACCGTCGACCACTCGCGAAACTCGCGCAGCACCTGCTGGCCGTCCATGTCCGGCAGGCCGAGGTCGAGCACCAGCAGGTCGGGTTTGTTCAATGCGGCCTGGGCCAGGCCTTCCGTGCCGGTGCCGGCCTCCAGCACTTTGTAGCCTTGGGAGGCGAGGCTGATGCGCAGGAATTTGCGGATCTGCGGTTCGTCGTCGATGACCAAAATGGTCGCAGTCTGGCTCATGAATTCATATCAACACAAAGAAGTGGCAAGAGAGTAGCGCAGGCGAGATCAGGCTTCACTGTCCAATCCCGGTTGAGTCTGCAACGGCAGGTGCAGCGTGATGCAGGTACCGCGCCCTTCGATGCCGTCGGCGACGCTGATCCGCCCGCCATGGGCACCGACCATGCCCTGACAGATCGCCAGCCCCAACCCCGTGCCCTGCCCACCGCGATCACCGCGAGCGGCGGTGTAAAACATGTCGAAAATCTTCGCCCGGTCCTCCTCGGGAATCCCCGGTCCCTCATCGCTCACCGAAAAAAACAGCTCGCTGTCATTGGCCCCTGCACACAATTCAAGACGCCCGTGGGGCGGTGAGAAACGCGCGGCGTTTTCCAGCACATTGACCAGTGCTTGCTCGATCAGCGCGGCATGCACATAGAGCAGCGGCAACTCGGCCGGCACTTCGGTAATCACCTGCAACGATGCCAGCACCGCGCGCAGACGATTGAGCGAACTGCCGACGATGTCTGCTGGCGACACCCAGTCTCGCGCCAGCTTCAGGGCGCCGTGACCGAGGCGCGTCATGTCTAGCAGGTTTTGAATATAGCGATCCAGTCGTTCGGCTTCATCGCGGGTGCCTTCGAGCAGTTCGCGGCGGTCCTCCAAGGGGATCGCCTCGCCAAGCGCCAGCAGGCTGTCGATGCTGCCGCGCATGGAGGTCAGCGGCGTGCGTAAATCGTGGGACACCGAGGCCAACAGCGCGCTGCGCAGTTGCTCAGTTTCGCCATGCAAGCGCGCCGCCTCAAGGTCATCGGCCAGTTGCGCGCGGGCCAATGCCTGGGCCAGCGGTTGGCTCAGTGCGGTCAACAAGCGCCGCCGCTGGCCGCTCAGGGTCTGACCTTCTTTGGCACACACGCCGAGCAGCGCCAGCGGCCCATCGTCCACCGACAACGGCCACCACCACCAGCGCCCGAACGGCAAGGTGCCGGTGCCTGCGCCGGCCGGTTGGTCGTGTTGCCAGGCCCAATCGGCGGCGGCGCGCTCGGCTTCGGAGAACTCCAGCGGCCCGCCGGTTTCAACTTTCCAGCCGCTCTGGCCATCGCGATTGAGCAGGCACAGTTTCAGGTCGGTCCAGCCATTGAGGTGCTGCGCCGCAGCGCTGACCACGGCCTGACGGTCGGTGGCGGCGGTGAGTTTGCGCGACAGGTCGAGCAGTTCGCTGGTTTCTTCCTGGGTGTCGCGCAAGGCCTGCAATTGCCGCCGTTGCCGAGCCGCAAGGTTACCGGTCAAGGCCGCCATCAACAGAAAGAACAACAAGGTCAGCACGTCTTCTTCGCGCTGGATACGGAAGGAGAACGTCGGCGGGATGAACAGAAAGTCATAGGTCAGAAACGACAGCGCCGCGCAGGCCAATGCCGGGCCGAGACTGCTACGCACCGCCACCAGCAACACTGCGGCGAGGAACACCAGCGAAATGTTGGGCAGCGCCAAGGCGCTCGACACCGCCCAGGCCAGGGCACTGGCAAGCACCGTTGCCACCAGCGCCAACGCGTAGTCGAACCAGACCAGCGATTGCGCCGAGCGTTGGCGCGGCTGATGCTGTTCCTGATCACTGTCGAGCACGTTGATTTCCAGCCCGCGAGCATCGCGCAGTAAACGAGACGCCAGCCCGCCACCGAACAACCGTCGACGCAAACGCTGGCGTGACTGGCCCACCAGCACCAGGCTGGCGCGGCGTTCAGCGGCGTGCTGGATCAACGTTTTCGCCACCTCGCCCGCGCGCAGCAACACCACTTCACCACCGAGGCGTTCGGCCAGTTGTTGAGCGCTTTGCAGGCGCAGCCGCGATTGCTCGTCGCGCACACGGCCGTTGTCCACATGCACCAGGCTCCACGGCAAATGCCGCCGCTGGGCCACACGACTGGCGTGACGCACCAGACGCTCGGCCTGAGCATCGCCATCGACACCCACCAGCAAGCGACCGCGCACAGCCGGTGCGGCCTGCCCCAACTGGCGATAACCCTGGGCCAGATCGTTATCGACCTGAGCGGCGGCGGTTTGCATCGCCAGTTCGCGCAGGGCGGTGAGGTTGGTCTGGGTGAAGAATGCATCGATGGCCGCCCGCGCCTGCTCCGGCACGTAGACCTTGCCGTCACGCAGACGCTCCAGCAACTCGCGCGGCGGCAGGTCGATCAGCAGCAGTTCGTAGGCTTCTTGCAGCACCCAGTCCGGCAGGGTTTCGCGCACCTGTACGCCAGTGATGCCGCGCACCTGATCGTTGAGACTTTCCAGATGCTGGACGTTGACCGTGGTGAACACGTCGATGCCGGCAGCCAGCAATTCCTGAATGTCTTGCCAACGTTTGGCGTGACGACTGCCGGGGGCGTTGCTGTGGGCCAGTTCGTCCACCAGCACCAGTTTCGGTTTGGCGGCAAGCAGACCGTCGAGGTCCATTTCTTCGAGCATCACGCCGCGGTATTCCGAGCGCACCAACGGTTGCTGCGGCAAGCCAGCCAACAGCGCTTCGGTTTCGGCGCGACCGTGGGTTTCGACCACCCCGGCCATGACTTTCACGCCTTGACGCAGTTGAGTGTGGGCGGCTTGCAGCATGGCGTAGGTCTTGCCGACCCCCGGGGCGGCGCCCAGGAATACCTTGAGCCGGCCACGGCCATCGCGGGGCAGGTCTGCTAACAGCGCGTCGGCGCGGCCGGAGTCACTCATGCTTGAAGTTCTCTCTAATTGATCGTTCCCACGCTCTGCGTGGGAATGCAGCCCGGGACGCTCCGCGTCCCAGTCGAAGCGGACGCAGAGCGTCCATATAGATGCATTCCCACGCAGAGCGTGGGAACGATCCTTTCCAAACTTTTGACCTTTACAGTTTTTCCAGCGCCATATTCAACGCCAACACATTCACCACCGGCGGCCCCACCAGGGGCTGTTCAATGTGCGCGTTGAGCAGTTGCTCAAGCGTAGACACTGGCAGATTGCGCGCCGCCGCGACACGCGCCAGTTGATAGGCAATTGCGGCCGGTGGCAAGTGCGGATCGAGGCCGCTGCCGGAGGTGGTCAGCATCGCCAACGGCACCGGCCCCTGGCCAGCTACCTGCAATTTACTGGCCTCGTCGATCACCCGAGTGGCCAACGCCGGATTGCTGGGCGAGAGGTTGCTGGCGCTGCTCGACACGGTGGCAAAGGCACCGGCCGATGGCCGTGGGTGGAACCAGCCATCACCAACGAAATCCTGGGCTATCAGCGACGAACCGCGAACCTTGCCGTCAGCGTCGCGCACCAGGCTGCCATTGGCCTGGTCCGGGAAGGCGACCTGGGCGACGCCGGTGACCACCAACGGGTAGGCGACGCCGGTGATCAGGGTCATCAGCAACAGCAGGCTCAGGGCCGGACGTATCAGTGTGGACATTTCAAAATCCTCTATTCGACTCGGAAGGCACACACATCACCTGTGGCGAGGGAGCTTGCTCCCGCTCGGCTGCGCAGCAGTCGTAAACCTGGTGAATGCGGTGTGCCTGAATAAACACTTGGGCCTGAGGTGGGGCCGCTTCGCAGCCCAGCGGGAGCAAGCTCCCTCGCCACAAAAGCCCCTGCCTCAAGCAGCAACCGCTATACCAAATGCAACGCCGTCAACAACATGTCGATCGCCTTGATGCCCACGAACGGCACCAGAATCCCGCCCAGCCCATAAATCAGCAGATTGCGCCGCAGCAACGCCGCCGCGCTCACCGCTTGCACCCTCACACCACGCAACGCCAACGGAATCAGCACCACAATGATCAAGGCGTTGAACACAATCGCCGACAGAATCGCGCTCTGCGGACTGCTCAGGTGCATGACGTTGAGCACACCCAGTTGCGGGTAGATCGAGGCGAACAGTGCCGGCAGGATCGCGAAGTACTTGGCCACGTCGTTGGCGATGGAAAAGGTGGTCAGCGCACCACGGGTCACCAGTAATTCCTTACCGATCTGCACCACGTCCAACAGCTTGGTCGGGTCGCTGTCGAGGTCGACCATGTTCGCCGCCTCCCGTGCCGCTTGCGTACCGTCGTTCATCGCCATGCCGACGTCCGCCTGAGCCAGGGCCGGGGCGTCGTTGGCACCGTCGCCGCACATGGCGACCAGGCGACCGTCGTTCTGCTCGTGACGAATGCGCGCCAGTTTTTTCTCCGGAGTCGCTTCAGCCAGCACGTCATCCACGCCCGCTTCGGCGGCAATCGCAGCGGCGGTCAGCGGGTTGTCGCCCGTGACCATGACCGTGCGAATCCCCAGCTTGCGCAATTCGGCGAAACGCTCGCGGATGCCGGGCTTGACCACGTCCTTGAGGTGAATGACACCGAGCAATTTGCCGTCGACGCAGACCAGCAGAGGCGTGCCGCCACTCTGGGCGATCTTGTCGATCTCCCGGGACAGAGGCGCGGCCAGATCGGCGCGTTTCAGGCCGACGAAAGTCAGCAGCGAATCCACCGCGCCTTTGCGATAGACCCGGCCCTGATAGTCAACGCCAGACAAGCGGGTTTCAGCACTGAACGGCACCGCGGTCAGCACCTCGGCGGACGGCTCGGGTTGCGGATGAAGACCGCGCAGGTACTCGACGATGGATTTGCCTTCAGCCGTGTCATCGGCCAAGGAGGCAAACAACGCGCCTTCGGCCAATTCCTTGGCAGTGACACCCGGCGCGGCATAGACCGCGGAGCAACGACGATTGCCAAAGGTGATGGTGCCGGTCTTGTCCAGCAGCAGGACGTGAACGTCCCCCGCCGCTTCCACGGCGCGACCGGATTTGGCGATCACGTTCAGGCGCACCAGACGGTCCATCCCGGCGATACCGATGGCCGACAGCAAGCCGCCAATGGTGGTCGGAATCAGCGTGACCAATAACGCCACCAGGAACACCAGCGGCAGGCTGCCATTGGCGAAGTGGGCGAACGGTTGCAGGGTCACCACCACCAGCAGAAAGATCAGGGTCAGGCCGATCAGCAGGATATCCAGCGCCACTTCGTTCGGGGTTTTCTGGCGTTTGGCGCCTTCGACCAGCGCGATCATGCGGTCGAGGGTCGATTCACCGGGGTTGGCGGTGATGCGTACCAGCAGCCAGTCGGACACCAGTCGAGTGTTGCCGGTGACCGCCGAACGGTCGCCACCGGACTCACGAATCACCGGCGCGGATTCACCGGTAATTGCCGCTTCGTTGACCGCCGCGATGCCTTCGATCACCTCGCCGTCACCGGGAATCATCTCTCCCGCTTCGACGCGCACCACATCGCCCTTGCGCAGGCTGGTGGCGGGCACCACCTGAAAGCTGCCATTGGCGTTTTTGCGCCGGGCACTCAAGCCTTCACTGCCGGCCTTGAGGCTGTCGGCACGGGCCTTGCCGCGACCTTCTGCCAGCGCTTCGGCAAAGTTGGCGAACAGCACGGTGAACCACAGCCACAACGCGATTTGCGCGGCGACGAAAGTCGGCACGGCGCTGTCGGGAATGAAGCACAGCACGGTGGTCAGAATCGCGGTCAGTTCCACCACCAGCATCACCGGCGCACGTTGCAATTGCCGTGGGTCGAGCTTTACGAACGCTTGCACCAGCGCCGGGCGCCAGAGGGCCGAGATCGCGGTTTTCGGTTGTTCCGGCGCCTTGACGACGGCGGCTTTAGTTGCGGGCATATTCATCATTGACTCCTTAGAAGCCCAAGCTCAGATGTTCGGCAATCGGGCCCAGCGCCAGGGTCGGCAGGAAGGTCAAACCACCCACCAGCAAAATGGTCACGGTCAACAGGACCACGAACAGCGGGCCGTGAGTCGGGAAGCTGTTCTGGCCGATCGGCGCGGTTTTCTTCATCGCCAGGCTGCCGGCCAGGGCCAGTACCGGGAGGATGTAACCGAAGCGACCGATCAACATGCCCAGCCCCAGCATCAAGTTGTGGAACGCGGTGTTGGCACCGAAGCCGCCGAACGCCGAGCCGTTGTTGGCACTGGCCGAGGTGTAGGCATAAAGCAACTGGCTGAAACCGTGAGCACCGGGGTTACTCACCGCCGCGACCGGGCCAGGCAGGCTGGCAGCAATCGCGCCGAGCACCAGCACGCCGACTGGCATCACCAGCAAGGTCACCACCAGCAACTGGACTTCTTTGGCTTGCAGTTTCTTGCCGAGGTATTCCGGAGTGCGGCCGATCATCAGCCCGGCGAGGAATACCGCGATCAGCACGTTGAGCAACATGCCGTAGAGCCCGGCTCCGACGCCGCCGAAGATCACTTCGCCGACCATCATGTTGATCATCGCCACCATGCCGCTCAGCGGATTGAGGCTGTCGTGCATGCCATTGACCGAACCGTTCGACGCCGCCGTGGTGGTCACCGACCACAGCACCGTGGCGGTGGTGCCGAAACGCGCTTCCTTGCCTTCCAGCGGCGCGGTCTGTTCGACGGCGACGTTGTTCAGGGTCGGGTTCGGTTGATATTCAGCCCACAGCGACGTCGCGCCGCCGATCAAAAACAGCGCCAGCATGCAGGCGATGATCGCGCGGCTCTGACGCAGGTCTTTCACGTAATGGCCGAAGGTGAACACCAGCGCCACCGGGATCAGAATGATCGAAGCGACTTCGAACAGGTTGCTCCACGCCGTCGGGTTCTCGAACGGGTGCGCCGAGTTGACGCCGAAGAAGCCACCACCGTTGGTGCCCAGTTGCTTGATCGCAATCTGGCTGGCGGCCGGGCCGAGCGGGATGACCTGATCGACGCCCTGCATGGTCACGGCGTTCACGTACTGGGCGAACGTTTGTGGCACGCCCTGCCAGACCAGATACAGCGCCAGCAGCAGGCACAGCGGCAGCAGGCCGTAGAGGGTGGCGCGGGTCATGTCGACCCAGAAGTTGCCCAGGGTTTTGGTGGATTTGCGGCCGATGCCGCGACACAGCGCAACCAGTACAGCGAGGCCAGTGGCGGCGCTGACGAAGTTCTGCACGGTGAGGCCGACCATCTGACTCAGGTAGCTGAGGGTCGCTTCGCCGCTGTAGGACTGCCAGTTGGTATTGGTCATGAAGCTGACGGCGGTGTTGAACGCTTGCGTCCATTCCTGACCCGGCAAGTTTTGCGGATTGAGCGGCAAATAATTCTGAAACAGCAGGATCGTGAACAACAGCAAAAAACCCGCGAGGTTGAAGGCGAGCAAGGCCAGGGTGTATTTCTGCCAGCTCTGCTCAGCCTGTGGATCGACGCCGGCCACCCGATAGCAACCCCTCTCCACCGGCCCGAGGATCGGCGACAGCCAGGTGCGCTGCCCTTCCATCACCTTGTAGTAGAAGCGCCCAAGAAACGGTGCCGGGATCAGCACCACGGCGAAGAAGGCGATGATCAGCCAATAGTCATAACTGTGCATAGCCGCTCCTAGTTCCGGTCCGCGCGCAACAGCGCAACCAACAGATAAATGAACAGCCCCACTGCCAATAGCAGTGACACCCCGTCCAGAACGCTCATGGAAATTCTCCGTGTTACGGCGTATTGCCGCGTGTGGAGTGATTGTCGGGAGGGTGGCTGTAAAGGCGCGAGATCGAGGGGGGTGGCGGGGCATAAATAAAGCGTAAAGAGTGGGGGTATGGTTTTGTTACAGCGGTGTTCCGACGGGCCTCATCGCGGGCAAGCCCGCTCCCACAGGTTTTTGCGATTTCCGGGAAAGCGCATTCCATTGTGGGAGCGGGCTTGCTCGCGAAGGCGGCAGCACAGACGACAACGCCCCCAACTGGCGCACAAAAAGCGCGCATCCGGCCGCGACCATCCCCGATACGACAGCTTTCAGCGCTTTACGACGCCCACCTGAAAAATGGCACGCCCACTGCACACGCCCTCCCCCGAGCTTTTCCAAACCGTTCAGGGAGCAAGGCATGAACACACAACTCAAACCCACGCTGGGTACGCTGCACCTGTGGGGTATCGCGGTCGGGCTGGTGATTTCCGGTGAGTACTTCGGCTGGAGTTACGGCTGGGGCGTTGCCGGGACACTTGGCTTCCTGGTGACCTCTTTCATGGTCGCCACCATGTACACCTGCTTCATCTTCAGTTTCACCGAACTGACCACCGCGATTCCCCATGCCGGCGGTCCCTTTGCCTACAGCCGCCGCGCCTTTGGCGAGAAAGGCGGTTTGATTGCCGGGTTGGCGACCCTGATCGAGTTCGTCTTCGCCCCTCCGGCGATTGCCCTGGCGATCGGCGCCTACCTGAATGTGCAGTTTCCCGCCCTCGACCCGAAACACGCGGCGGTCGGTGCCTACATCGTGTTCATGGGCCTGAACATCCTCGGCGTGAAACTGGCCGCGACCTTCGAGCTGGTGGTCTGCGTATTGGCGGTCGCCGAATTGTTGGTGTTCATGGGCGTGGTCGCCCCGGCGTTCAGCTTCAGTAACTTCGCCCTCAACGGCTGGGCTGGTGCTGATGTGTTCGGTGCGCCCGCGATTGCCGGCATGTTCGCGGCCATTCCGTTTGCCATCTGGTTCTTCCTTGCCATCGAAGGCGCGGCCATGGCCGCCGAAGAAGCCAAAGACCCGAAACGCACGATTCCCAAGGCCTACATCAGCGGCATCCTGACCCTGGTGCTGCTGGCCATGGGCGTGATGTTCTTCGCCGGTGGCGTTGGTGACTGGCGCACCCTGTCGAACATCAACGATCCGCTGCCGCAAGCCATGAAAGCCGTGGTCGGCGAAAGCTCCGGCTGGTTGCACATGCTGGTGTGGATCGGCCTGTTCGGCCTGGTGGCGAGTTTCCACGGGATTATTCTCGGCTACTCGCGGCAGTTCTTTGCGCTGGCCCGGGCCGGTTACTTGCCAGCATCCCTGGCCAAACTGTCGCGCTTCCAGACCCCGCACCGGGCCATCATCGCCGGTGGCGTGATTGGCATCGCGGCGATCTACAGCGATGGCTTGATCAACCTCGGCGGCATGACGCTGACGGCGGCGATGATCACCATGGCGGTATTCGGCGCGATCGTGATGTACATCATGAGCATGCTCAGCCTGTTCAAACTGCGCAAAACCGAACCGAACCTGGAACGCACCTTCCGCGCGCCTTGCTACCCATTGGTGCCATTCATTGCGTTGATGCTGGCGGTGGTTTGCCTGGTGGCGATGGCCTGGTTCAACACCTTGATCGGGCTGATCTTCCTCGGCTTCATGGCAGTGGGTTTCGTGTACTTCATGCTCACCGCGCAATTGCGTGCCGATGCGCCGGTGGATGCGATGTTGACCGGGCTTTAACCTCACACACCGCGCCCCTGTAGGGGGAATGTGCAGGTTTCGAAGATGTGGCGCAGATGAACGGGACATAACAGGCCTAGAATGGAACCACTGCGAAATTCCATCGCTCAAAAGTGGTATGCAGGATCGATCGGCGAACCCTCGCCCACCGGCCTGCCCTTAAGGAGAGCCGTTATGCCTTGGTATGCCTGGTTGATTCTGATCGTTGCCATCGGCTCGATCGTTGGCGGTCTGATGCTGCTGCGCGACACCGCCAACAAGGTCGAATTGACCGAAGAGCAACGCAAGCGCGTCGCCGAACGCAATGCGGAAGCGGATGCCAAGGATGCGCAGGACCGCTAGATCAAAAGATCGCAGCCTTCGGCAGCTCCACATGGAATATGCGTTTCCCTGTAGGAGCTGCCGAAGGCTGCGATCTTTTTGCTCTTGCTTTTAGCGCTTACTTTTCCCAATCGGCCTTGGCGATGTGCAAGCCATGCAGCCCTTTATAGACCGCACGTTCCGGTTGGCTCCAGCCTTCAAGCAACGACTCTTCCAACCGATAAATCTCAACTCCCAACGGGCGACACACACTCAGCGGATCCTGCGCATCCGGCCCCCACATGGCCAGGGACAAATCGCCACCCGGGCACGTCGACAACGCACACAGCAGATCAATCTCGGCAAAGAACTCCAGATAATCACCCTTCTGCGCCGGACAAGCTTTCATGAAGTACATGTCGTCGTGGTTCAGACCCGTGCACTGGAAAATGTTCAGCACATCATGCACGTCAAACTCGGTCAGGCCATGGGGTAACACGGCGCGCGTCAAATTCGAGTGGCAGTGATGATGGAAGTCCTCGCCGGTGAGCATTTTGTTCACATACGGATCGCACCGCGTCCCCAGCAAGTCGTGCAAACGCCCGCCATGTTCGTCGATGCCGTACCCGGCCAGGCTATCGTCGGTGATGGTCACCAGCGGCCGCAAAAATGGCAGGTTCGACCAGAGCCGGTCATGAATGCTGACATGCGCCCCTTGCAACTGCCGGGTTCGCGCCGCCCACAAACGCTCGCGCGGGTCATGGGCATTCCAGACATTGAAGTCCCCGACTTGCGGGCCGACTGGGGTCGTGACCCTGAACACATGCCCGGCTGGCACATTCCAGGCGCGGCCAGTGCGGATCGGCACTTCGAATTGTTCGATCAGCGTGCGCCCCTCTTTCTTGTCCCGGACTCTCTCGTAGAAAGCCGTGTCCACCTGCAAGGCCGAGCCTTTGCTGACTTGATAGGCCGCCGGATAGTCTTTGTACATGGCACAAATCCTCGATCAGTGATGGGAAGAAAGGGCAAGCATCTGCAACAGGAGGTGTTCGGAATCGTCGAGATACAGGCTCATCGCGTCCCCGGCTGCGCGCTTGTCGCCGTCGGCCAGCAAGTCATGTATCTGCCGGTCGCGGGCCAGCCAAGGCGCCTGAAAACGTGATTCATCGGGAGCGGTGCAAAACACCAGGCGCAGTTGCGCGACGACATTGGTGAAGAACTCATCGAACAACGGACTGCGCAGCAATCCGACGATGTGTTGATGAAACGCCAGACTGTGAGTGCCGACCGCACGCCAGTCCTCACGCTCCCGAGCCAGTTCGGTGGCCTCCAGGGCTTCGAGCATCCGGTCGGACTGATACTCACGCAATGGCTGACTGGCGCTGATGGCTTGCAGCTCCAGGGTGCGACGGACCTTGAACAGATCGCGCACATCATCCGCTCCCAACCTGCGCACCGTCATACCCTTATTGCGCACATAACGGGTCAGCCCTTCCTGACCCAGACGATGCAACGCCTCGCGAATCGTGTTTCGCGAGGCGTTGTAAGCCGACACCAGATCGTTTTCCACCAGCGCCATGCCCGGCAGCAAACGACCGCCGATGATGTCAGCGCGCAACTCCAATGTGATGTGGTCGGCCAGGGACAGTCCGCTGCTCATACTCAATGCCTCGTGATTGTTCAACAATCGCCAGCGAATGAGTAATCACTATTCGTGCCATCTACCTTGAACTACTCCTCCCAGTATTTGAACAACACACTGGCATTGACGCCACCAAACCCGAAACCATTGGATAACGCGTAATCGATGGTCATCGGCCGCGCCTGACCATGAACGATGTCCACCCCTTGCGTTGCCGGATCCGGGTTATCAAAGTTAAGCGTCGCCGGCACCACCTGATCGCGGAGCGCCAACAGGGTAAAGATCGCCTCGATCCCGCCGGCAGCGCCGAGCAAATGCCCGGTGGCCGATTTGGTCGACGTCACCGCTATCTTGTTGTCCGAGCCGAACAACGATTTGATGGCCGCCAACTCCCCCAAATCCCCCACCGGGGTCGAGGTCGCGTGAGCGTTGAGATGCTGCACCTGCGCTGGCGAAATGCCCGCCTGGGCCAACGCCAGCGACATCGCCCGACGCGCACCGCTGCCATCTTCAGGCCCCGCGGTCAGATGATAGGCATCGGCACTGGTGCCGTAACCGACCAGTTCGGCCAACGGCTGAGCGCCGCGCGCCAGGGCATGCTCCAGGGATTCGATCACCAGCAAGCCCGAGCCTTCGCCCATCACAAAGCCATCACGCCCACTGTCGAACGGCCGCGAGGCGCGTTCCGGGGTGTCGTTGTAACCACTGGACAACGCCCGAGCCGCCGCAAACCCGGCAAGGCTGACACGATCGATCGCCGCCTCCGCACCGCCACACACCGCAATATCTGCCTCACCGCAGCGAATCAGCCGCGCCGCGTCACCAATCGCCTGAACCCCGGCCGCGCACGCCGTTACCGGAGCGCCCAAAGGGCCCTTGAAACCGTGCTCAATCGACACATGGCCCGCCGCGAGGTTGACCAGAAACGACGGAATGGTGAACGGAGACAAACGTCGCGGGCCACGGTTGTCGGTGGTGCGCACCGCATCGGCAATCGCGCCGAAACCACCCACGCCCGAGCCAATAATGGTGGCAGTGCGTTCCTGGGCGTTGACGTCTTGCGGATGCCAATCGGCCTGCTCCAGTGCCTGACGCGCCGCCTCCATGGCAAACATAATGAAACGGTCCATCTTCTTCTGCTCTTTGGGCGGCGTCGCCCGGTCCGGATCAAAACCCGCCTCGGGATCTTCCGCCAGCGTCTGCACCGCGCCACCGACCTTGGTGGTCAGATCGGCAACCACCTCGTCCGGCAACGCCCGCAACCCGGAACGCCCGGCCAACAAACGCGCCCAAACCGCTTCGACGCCACTACCTAACGGCGACACCAGGCCCATGCCCGTGACGACCACTCGACGATTACTCATAACGCAAATACCTCAAGCCGATTCATGGCGCCTCACTTGTAACGCGTGGCGGCCGTGCTTCTAGACAGATTCGGCGCCATCGCATGACGCGCCGCCATAAAGGCCTCCCACTCGGAGGCATTCGGTAACGAAGGAATGGTGATCAACTCACCCTGGTCCAGACCCGACAATGCCGCGTCGACCATCTCCCCTGCTTCCATGATCATGTCCGCCGGAATCTGGGACGCATCGATACCGGACCGCTCCAGGATCTCGGTACGTGTGACGCCCGGCAACACCGCTTGAACCTGAACCCCGGTGCCCTGCAGTTCGGCGTTCAACGACTGAGTCAGGCTCAACACATAAGCCTTGCTCGCGCTGTACGTCGCATTGAACTGCTCGGGAAACAAAGCCACCACCGATGCAATGTTAATGATCGTCCCGCGACCGGCCTTAGAAAAACCCGCTGCCGCCGCCGAGGCCAACCGCGTCACCGCTGTGACGTTCAATTGAATCAAGCGCTCCAGCTGATCCATATCGGCGTTGGCGAGCAAACCATCCGCCGCGACACCGGCGTTATTCAGCAACAGGCTGATACTCGAATCGCTACGCAGGCGCTGCTCAAGCTTCAACACATCATCCTTTTGCGTCAGATCCGCCTTCAGCACCTCCACCTGAACCCCATGCGCTGCACGCAACTTGCTCGCCGCAGCCTCCAGCCGTTCCTGATCACGGGCCACCAGCAACAAATCAAAACCACGCGCCGCCAACCGCTCCGCGTAAACCGCACCGATGCCGGAAGATGCGCCGGTGACGAGGGCCGTACCTTGGGTCTGGACAGAATTCATGACTGTGCTCCTGGAGGATGCTTGAGGAAGGTGAGCGTCTGAAAATCAGGGCGCATCAACAAATGACGAATTTATTATAGGCATAATTTAAGCGTCATATGATAGACGTAATTTTTCCCGTCCCGATGAAAGGCTCCAGATCGCCCTCTGCGGCAATATGCAAAAAGGCCGGTCAATGACCGGCCTCTTGGCGTGGATCTACAAGCTTAGTTCACTTCCAGCTTCTCGCGATTCTTGTCCAGAATAGCCTTGCCAATCCCCTTCACTTCCAGCAATTCGTCGACGGACGAAAACGGCCCGTTACTCTCACGATAAGCAACAATCGCCTTGGCCTTCGCCTCACCGATCCCGGACAACTCGCGCTGCAGCGTCGGCGCATCGGCGCCATTGAGATCGACCTTGGCGGTTTGAGCCTTGGCAGCAACATCCAGCATCAAGGGTGCCTTGGCAGCCTCTGGCGCAGTCGTCGGCGCAGCGATGGCCGCAATAGAGGCGCTGGTGAGCAGGGCAAAAACCAGAGAGTAGAAATAGCCAGTACGCATAAATGAAGCTCCATGACATCGATTGAGAAAGCAGCTTTTCCGAAGCTGCCTTCCAAACTTAGGCGATGTGGTGGAGCTGTCAAAAATGTGTCCGTTACAGGATGTGAAACAATCAGGGTTCGAGGCGGCGTTGCTGATGAATCCAGTCGACAATCTCCCCGTCGGGGGTATAGCCGCTGACCGTTTCGCGCAGGAGTTGACGCACGCGGGAATAATCGTCCTGCTCGACAGCCAACAACAAATCAGTCAAACGGCTCTTGAGCACATCCCAGGGCAAATGATCTTCATTGGCCGTCATGATCATTGGATGCGGCGTCGCCGCGACGTTATCCCCGATCAGCAACTCTTCGTAGAGCTTCTCTCCCGGACGCAAGCCCGTGAACTCGATCGAAATATCGCCCTGGGGATTTCGCTCGGAACGGATGCTCAAACCAGACAGATGAATCATCTTCTCCGCCAGCTCGACAATCCTCACCGGCTCGCCCATATCCAGCACGAACACATCACCGCCCTGCCCCATGGAACCGGCCTGGATCACCAGTTGCGCGGCTTCGGGGATGGTCATGAAGTAACGGGTAATCTTCGGATGGGTCACCGTCAAAGGCCCACCCGACTTGATCTGACTATGGAACAGCGGGATCACCGAACCGGACGACCCCAACACATTGCCAAAACGAACCATGGTGAAACGGGTTTTATTGACCCGGGACACATTGGCTTTATCGCCAAACAGCACCGGAGCAATTTCACGACTGAGGGCCTGAAGGGTCAACTCCGCCAGACGCTTGGTGCTGCCCATGATGTTGGTCGGACGCACGGCTTTATCGGTGGAGATCAGCACGAAGTTGGCCACACCCGACTGCAAGGCAGCCTGAGCAGTGTTCAACGTGCCGATGACATTATTGAGCACGCCTTCGGCAATGTTGTGCTCGACCATCGGCACATGTTTATAAGCCGCCGCGTGATAAACGGTATCCACGCGCCAGGTCTTCATCACATCGAGCAACTTGTGCGGGTGACGGATGGAACCGAGAATGGGCAGCAACTGAACCGATACCGACTCACGGCTGGCGCGCTGCTCCAATTCCGACAGGATGCTGTAAAGGTTGAATTCACTGTGCTCAAACAGCAAAAGCGTGGTCGGGCCAAGGGAGAAAATCTGCCGGCACAGCTCCGAACCGATCGACCCACCAGCACCAGTAACCATCACTGTCTTGCCTTTGATACAGCGCTCAAGCAAATCGGCCTGGGCTGGCACGGCATCACGGCCCAGCAAATCAGCGATATCCACTTCCTGAATGTCTTCAACCTTGACCCGACCGCTGGCCAGATCGGTGAAATTCGGGACACTTCGCACGTGAAGCGGATAACCTTCCAGCAGATTGAGAATTTCCCGGCGCCGGGCGCGGGTGGATGATGGGAGCGCCAGGAGGATTTCCTGAGCGCCGGTGACGTCGATCATCTGCTGGATGTGTTTGGGTTTGTACACCTGGAGGCCTGAGATAGAGCGATCGGCGATGCTGGAATCGTCGTCGATGAAGGCCACTGGGCGCATGACTCGGCCCATGCGTAATGCAGCAACCAACTGATTACCGGCCACGCCTGCGCCGTAGATGGCGACTTTGGTGAGGCCGTCGTCGCGGCTGGTGAAGGGGACGTGCTGGGCAGCGGTGAACCAGTCACCCATGAAGTATTGGCGCATGCATAGGCGTAGGCCGCCGATGATTACCATGCTTAGCCACCAGTAGTTGAAGATGATGGAGCGTGGGACGACGGTTTGGTGGTTGCTGTACCAGTAGACAACGACCGCCAGGATCAGCGATGACAGGCTGACCGCCTTGACGATTGCGATCAGCGCATCATTGCCGAAATAGCGCATGACGGCGCGATACATGCCGAAGCGTATGAAAAGCGGGATAGCTACAATCGGAGCGCTGAGGAATAGCCAGAAATGGACCCTCAAAGGATTGTACATATCGTCGATGCCTAGGCGGACGATGAACGCAAGCCAGAGCGAAACCCAGACCAGAAAAATGTCTGTGGTAACTTGAATCAGTCGTTTTTGCCTACGTGGCAAACCTAGCAAAAAGGCGCGTATTTTATCCATAAACCTCACCCGACCAGGCCCATCCCCTCACAAAATCTGTGCTCATTGTACGGAATAATCCGAAATCATTCTGAATTTATCAGTGATCAGCGGTTAACAGTCCTGACTTCCAATTCCCCCGCACGATATCTAACAGCTATTACCAGTAACGGAATGTAAGCTATCAACACCCCAAGCGCTCCATCCAGACCAAAAGAAGTCACACAAAATGCAAGGGGCAACAACCAG
The DNA here is from genome assembly GCF_058802325.1 of Pseudomonas sp. GW822-FHT02E03. Classification (NCBI taxonomy): domain Bacteria; kingdom Pseudomonadati; phylum Pseudomonadota; class Gammaproteobacteria; order Pseudomonadales; family Pseudomonadaceae; genus Pseudomonas; species Pseudomonas sp. GW822-FHT02E03. Next base: position 145,378 of record NZ_JBXAOA010000005.1, read on the forward strand.
AACACATTGATCAAGGCGACGGCCATCGTCACTGGCAAATGACGTCCATAGTGACGCGAGGCGTACTGATAAGCGTGGCTTCTGTGGGCTTCATAGACCTTGTCGCCACGCAACAGGCGTCGTAGCAAGGTAAACGTCGCATCGACAATAAAGACTCCGAGCAGGATCAGCCACCCCCAAAGAAAGCGAGGTTCGACCGCAGCAGCTTGAAGCGACAGCACCCCCAAGATAAGCCCCAGAAAACCGCTCGCCGCGTCCCCCATGAATATTTTCGCTGGCGGAAAATTCCAGAATAGAAATCCCAGAACCGCCATCGCCAGCAACAGTGGTCCCCATATCAAATTCAGGTGACCATCCGCCCAGTAAAGCAGACAAGCCCCCAGACAGACGCAGATGGCCTCGACGCTGGCGATTCCGTCAATCCCATCCATGAAGTTGTATAGATTCAGCAGCCACACCAAATAGAACAACGCAAAGACATCCCCGACCCAACTCAGGTTCAAAACAATTCCGGCGATCTCTATAGGAGCGAGCCCCCCCGTCCAGACCAGCACCCACCCTGCGCCGGCAAAATGGCCAAGCAAGCGCCAACGGGCGGCAATATGACCATGATCATCCATAAACCCGACGACTGCCACGAGCACTCCCGCACCCGCTGCTCCCCAAAAAAACCGGAAATCAATCAAATCCTCCCCCCACATTGCCGCGAGGCAAACGAGAAAGGTCACTACGATTGAAACGCCACCGCCCCTAGGAGTCGGTACAGTATGCGAGCTGCGATCATTCGGCACATCGAGCATGCTACGTGCCAGTGCATATCGACGCAGTGCTGCAGTCAAACCAAAAGAAAGGCCGCAGACAGCCGGTATGAACCACCAGAAAATCATTGATTACATCACTCCGAAATGTAGGTCAGCTATGAGCGACACATCCTTCATGGACGCAGAAGGTTGCTCAGAAGCAAAGTAGAAAATCCCGCTGATAGCGACCCCAAGACCGTTTCGCACAACGAACCAAAGCGCGCCGTGTGTTGCTGTGATTACGAAAGTGATGAAGGGTACACGATGTGTCGCGTTTGTCGTACGTAGCAGAGGTAGTCTCCAGAAGCCTTGGGAAGCGGGGTTGTGCGCGATTGCCTGCAAATGGCCATGAACGAAAAGGGTGACGTCCTCTACCCTGCAGATTAAGATTACGCGCTTTTTTTTCGAAAATATGGGCGACGGCCAACTGGCAGGCGTCTGGAGGAACTCTAAATGGTATTTTTTCCGGTATTTCTCTCGGTTGTGTTTGTTGTGCGCAACCAATCAAACCATATAGGAAGTATCCTGGCAGACACGGTCGAACGAATGTCCTCGCTCGTTAGTGATTACGAACTAATTGTTGTCGACAACGCGTCGGACGACGAAAGTATATCGATATTGAAAGGTCTGACCACTGAAAACGGCCTTCCAAACTTGCAAGTTTATGCTCTGACCAAGGAAGTCGACACCGACACTGCATCCTGGGCAGGTCTGGAAAATGCCTTGGGGGATTTCGTAGTCGTGATAGATCCTTTGGCCGATGACATCGCCTTTCTGCCTGAGATGCTCGACAAGGCAGTCAGTGGCGCGGATGTGGTTTTCGCCAACAACAAGCAAAAACCGCCACAAAGCTTTGCTTACGAGACCGCCTACAAAATATTCAATAAGGCCTACAAATCGTTCAATGGCATTCATCTGGCCACTGAAGCCCCCCAGTATCGGCTGCTCAGCAAACGAGTAATCAACTTCATCCTGCAACACCCGCAGCCATCTGTCACCTACCGCCATCTTCCCGCCACTGGCGGATTCGCTCGCGCCAATCTTATTTACAGTTCCAAGCCCCGAGTGACTCAGACCAAGCGCCTGCGTGAAAGTGTGGACCGGGGCATGCTGCTATTGGTCTCAACGACTCGAGCGCCGATGCGGTTAGTCACCTCGCTTTCGTTGTTTGGTGCCGTCGCCAACTTGATCTACTCATTTTATGTCGTCGCTAGTGGCTTCTTGAATCCGCATATTGCCCCGGGTTGGATCAGCCTTTCCTTGCAGCAGTCCGGCATGTTCTTCCTGATATCTCTGGTTCTCATGGTGCTTGGGGAGTACATCCTGCACATGACCAGCCTGTCGAACGAAGGACCGCTCTATCACATTGCCCAAGAGTTCACGAGCGCCCGCATAACGCGGCACGAGAAACTGAATATTGAAGAGGTAGCCTCTCAGACTGCTCCTCCCTCCCCGTCTGCTTCTGGTCGAGTTGCCTGATGGCGGCTATTGATAATATGCAAGACGCGGTTGTCATCGGAGGGGGGTTTTACGGTGCAGCAATCGCCGTCTACCTGGCCAAGCAACGCGGCATGAAACGTGTCACTTTGATCGAGCGAGAATCCACGCTGCTGTCCCGTGCCTCGTACAATAATCAGGCACGAGTACACAACGGTTATCACTACCCCCGAAGCTTCACCACGGCGTACCGCAGTCGCATCAACCTACCAAAATTCGTTCAGGACTGGCCTGACGCGGTCAAGCAGGACTTTACTAAGCTGTATGCCATCGCTCGGCGCAATTCCAAAGTCACCGCGAATCAGTTTGAACGTTTTTATCGAGAGATCGGTGCCCGGATCGAACCGGCCACACCTGCACTGCGGGCGTTATTTGAACCGCGCCTGATCGAAGAGGTTTTTCTGGTTGAAGAATATGCATTCGATACAACCAGACTGGCTCAATGGGCACTGCGTGAACTGAACGAAAGCGGTGTGAACATCCGCCTGCAGACCCGGGCTGTCGCAATATCCCACAGCCCTGACAACGCTCTGAATGTCACCCTCGCTCCCGAGGGCAAAGCGCAGGAACTCATCACCTGCCGATATGTATTTAATTGTACCTATAGCGGTCTCAATCAGTTTGGTGGCGACTTTCCAGGCACACAAACAGGCTTGAAGCAGGAAGTCACAGAAATGGCGCTCATGCAGGTACCGTCCGTGCTTCAGGATGTGGGCATCACGGTCATGGACGGTCCATTTTTTTCCATCATGCCATTTCCTGCCCGAGGCCTGCATACCGTATCGCACGTACGGTATACACCTCATATGCACTGGACTGACGAGTTGGGTAGCGACCCCTACCGAAAACTGGACAATTACGATCGCGCAACCCGTGTTGACCGCATGATTCGCGATATAGGTCGCTATCTGCCATCCGCGCTGGATGCCCAATATGTAGAATCACTTTTTGAAGTGAAAACCATTCTTACAAAGAATGAAGGCGACGATGGCAGGCCCATCCTGTTCGAAAAACACGATGCGCTTCCGGGATGCTACTCAATCCTGGGTGGGAAAATCGACAACATCTATGACGTTCTGGAAAAGCTTGAAACTGAAAATCTAACCAGCACGCAGACAACCCTTTCAGAGCAACGAAAATGAATCCATCGATTGAAATTACAATCCCCATCTTGAACGAAGAAGCGACGCTGGCGGATCAAGTTAATAAAACTCGCGACTATATCCTCAATAATTTGACGGATATTGGCGATATCCATATCGTGCTGGCCGACAACGGATCAACCGATAGAACGCCGGAAATTGCGCGTGAACTGCAAAGCAAGTTGCCCGGCGTGCGATATCTGCGTCTGGAAGAGCGTGGCGTCGGTCGTGCCCTCAAAGCATCCTGGACCCAATCCACCGCAGACATTGTCGGCTACATGGACCTGGATCTAGCAACCGACTTACGCCACTTGCGCCCGGCACTGGAAGCACTCAAGGCGAACAACGCTGACATCGTCACTGGCTCTCGCCTCGCAAAAGGTGCGAAAGTAATTGGTCGAAAACCTCTGAGGAATGTCACAAGCTTAGGCTTCAACTCTATTGTGAAACTTATTTTCAATACGTCATTCAGTGACGGCATGTGTGGTTTCAAATTTCTGCAGCGAAACATTCTCGGTCCGCTGATGAAAACCGGAGCACAAAGTGATGGCTGGTTCTTCGCCACCGAAATCCTTATCACTGGTGAACACCTGAAATACCGTGTACTGGATTTGCCGGTCACCTGGACCGACGACCCTAATTCAAAAGTCAAAGTTATCAAATTGATCATTGAGTACCTGAAGGCAATGTTCTCTTTACGCCAGCGCCTGAACAACACCAAGCCTGGAGTATGAACATGTCGACGTTCGCACCCGATAACAAAAAACTAGTGCTGGGCACAGCTCTCTGGGGCTGGGGCATAGAGCGCCGCGAAGCCTATAAGCTACTCGAGCACTTCTTGCAAAGTGGCGGCAGCATTGTCGATACCGCCACCAATTACCCGATCAACAAGCACAAGGAAGACTTTGGGCTTGCTGTCAACTGGATGGCTGACTGGGTAAAGCAACACGGTGGTGACACCAACCTTGCGCTTACCGTAAAAATCGGCTCCAGGGACAACATGGGCTCCCCCGATGTAAACCTCACGCCCGACCACATTGAGCGAGCTGCCGACACGCTGAAGAGCCAGTTTGGCGACGCACTGTCTTGCATCTCGATCCACTGGGACAACAGGGCAGATGACGAGCACCAACTAGCAGCCATTGCGCAAACCGTTGATGCCATGTCAAAACTGGAAAAAGCGGGGTTTTCCATTGGTTTGTCGGGCATAAAGTATCCGGAACTGTACTTCAAGGCCGACCCAACCCTGGCAGAGAAATGGATAATCCAAGTTAAAGAAAACTTTATGACACGTGCCGCTCGTGAGGCCTATCAAACATGGTTTCCCAAGGCAAAGTATCTTGCCTACGGGATCAACTTGGGTGGGCTGAAGATCGAAGCGCCGCAAACAAATAGCTCGATAGAATTACGCCAGATAAATATTCCCCAATCGCTGACCGAGAGGCTTGGACACTTCCTTAACTCAGACCATGGGTTCGTGCCTCGCCCGATGACACTCAATGAGTTGGCAATGGCTGCATCTTACGTAAATCCTTCACTGTCAGGGGTAGTCATAGGCCCAAGGAATATTGAGCAACTGGAAAACACCCTTGCCTATTGGAAGTCTTTAGAAGAGTACGCCGACAAACCAAAAGGTCTGCAGATGTTCAATCAATTGTCTAAAGACTTATCGCACGCATAGGAAGCTTCGCAAATAATGCAACCGCTAAAATACATCTTTGCAGGCATCGCCAATACAGTAATCGGCTATGGCGTATTCCTGATACTGGTCACTCTGTTCAACATGAATCCGGCATATGCTAACGCGATTGGCTATGGAGTAGCATTGATTGCAGCATTTTTATTTAACAAGACTTTCGTCTTTAGTCAGTCAACAACTGACAGAAGCACGATCCCGAAATTTGTTCTTGCCTTTGCCATCTCATTCACTCTAAACCAGTTGGTGCTAATGATAGTTTACCGTTGGATAGGAGTACACGCAGAAGTAGCCCAAATCTTCGCCATGGCTTCATACACGATAGCTTTCTACCTTCTCAACAAAGAATTTGTATTCAACAAGCCCAGAACTGAACTATAACAGACAAAAAAAAACCAACAGGATACAAAAAGTGCTCAAGCCACTTCACAACACAACGCTCAAAAGCGTGTTAAATTTTTCACCCGCCACATATATCTTTGCAATTGCTATCTCGATACTGGTGGGAATTTCCCTTTTCTTCGCAAACAACACGACAAAAATCGCCAAACTCCCTACAGAAAACAACTACACTCCCGATCTGAAAGCCAACTTTGACAAGTGTGAAATTGGCCCATTCTGGATATCAGTCAGTGGCTGGGCGCTTATGCCGCCCCCTAACGACACAATTAAAATTCATATTATTGCCGCGGGAAAAAACGGGGCAATCGAACTGATCACTCACCGCCTGAACAGAAAGGATGTCAGCGATTTCTTTAAGATAAAAAGTGAATTCCATTTACATGGATTCTCCGCATCAGCAATGAGTTACCGGCTCCGTCATCGCTACGGCAATACTATAAAGCTGTACATCGAAGACTCAAAAGGCGTTATATATTACGGAGGCGAAAATGCCTGCACTGCGATTTGACTCAGAAACCAAAAAGGCACTTCTATTTTTACTATTTCTTACATTTTTTTATTTGAGCTTTTTCTTCAATCTGGAGCTAAAGCCGTTCTCGGACGACTACACATTCCTATCAGCCGCCACATCAGGTGCGACCCAATTAGACTATCTGACTAAACGTTACTATACATGGACCGGCCGGATAGCAATTGAAGGCATCATGTTTACGACTATAGGCCTACCAACTTTCTGGAAGCTTGCGATCCCAACTTTCGTGCTTTTAAGCGCCTACTCCACCTGGAAAGCTTTTTTTTCAAACACCTTTCATTATGCCTATGGCATTATTCTCTGCACGTTCCTGACATTGCTTATCAGCCATAGCATTCTAGACACTACAGTTTACTATGTTACTGGTTTTTACAACTATTTGCTGCCGATTACATCTGCCGTTTTCGTTTGCACAACCTTCATACGGCCATCAGCGTTTTCAACGCCAGAAAAAATACTCGCACTTCCCCTCGCCTTTATTGCTTCGCAATCAGAACAGGCGGGGGTATCAATGCTCAGTGTATTAGTAGTTTCTTTGATTTGGGACAAAAAAAATGCCCTTCTCTATAGATGCCTTATATTGGCGATAGCGGTTGCTGGTTTTTCCTTTCTGCTGTCTGCGCCCGGAAACTATCTACGCATGACTTCAGAACTGAGATACATGCCAGAATTCACCGACTACTCTTTTTTCAAAAAAATAACGACCGGGCTTGATGTTTTCAACCACCACTTTATTGACTCAAAAAACCTCTACCCAAAATTGATAGCCCTGCTATTGCTACTACTCTCTCTTAACAACAACTTCCACTTAAAAAAGCTTGCCTTCTTGCTGGCCATCTGCGGCATTTTTCAAGGCGGCGTTTTTGGATACATATTCAATTCTGGAGGTAACGAATATTTCTCAATTCGCTACCTGAGCATGGGGCTTGGTCTGAGTTACTACGTTTCCTACACGTTGACTCTCTTATCACTTGTTAGCATTATCTACATCGTGAGAAACGTCATCACCAGCGACAGCAAATTTTACTTCGCTACGTTCCTCTTGCTACTTCACGTAGCTGTAACTGCATTGGTAGGCCTCTCGCCGACGGCCTACGAATCTGGGTACAGGGTTCTGTTTGCAGGCGACATCATCAGCCTTATGTTCATTTGCTTATTGTTTAAAGAAGAAATCGAACGACGCCGCAGTCTCCCCACAGAACTAAGTAGGATGCAGGTTAATTGACTATAGCGGTCCATAAACCCTGATCACCCATGTTGGCTCCGGAAAGTAACTGGGAGTACAGCATCGGGGCCAGGGGGCGACTTTGAATGTGGGCTTTATGGAGCGCTTACGGACCTTCATCTACAAAATTGCGCACATGCTGGGCACACTAAAAAGGGCTACTTACATAGCCCTTTTTATACAGCTCGCCAGTTAACCATAACCGTTCCATGAGCTCCGAATTCCAAGCCAGAATTTGATGTTCGATGCTGTGCTCCCAATTACTTTCTGGAGCCTGCCCCTCATGATGCGACCCGATGCCAAAGTTGAAAAGTCTATCTCTACCCCCGGACTTCCGACAATCCATTGACGGCTTGGCCGCCCTAGTAGAGTTGGATATTAAAGTCACCCCATGTGCGGACACCTTTCCCAATACAGCGCATTCGCGACTTTGTCACAGCAGGCCCGCCCCCCAGCCAACACTGCCGTTCGCCCCGTGTCAGCCGATACTTTTGACGAAGCAGACTATAGGTCTATGCTGGAGTTCAAACTTTATATACGACCACTTTCTGAAAGCCTCCCAGAGTACTTAAATGATTTCAGCGGCGCCAAAACCACTCTCTGCAAAGGCCTCTCCACAAATTTATAGCTCAACCACGAAATAAGTAGAGTGACAGCCAAAACTAGAGAAAAACTAATTAAGTAGCTATCACCTGAAGGAAGCCAGGACAATAGCGAAAGAAGCACAAAGTAATGAAGCAGGTAAACAGAGTATGAAATTTTACCAACCCACCTCAGAGGACTCCACGAAAGGATCGCAGATAAATAGTACCTATCAGAAACAACCAGAACAAAAAGAGTGACAAACTGAGCCATTACGATAAAGCTACGCCAAGAGTCAATTTCAAGATCAAAGTACAATCTTGAAAACTTAGGAAACGTGGCAGGTACGCTCAGCAATAGTAGAACGCCTATCACCGATCTAATCTTGGTTGAGTCCGAAACAACCTTATAGCTTGATGCGTTCACTACAATCAGTCCAAATATGAAATAGTGACATCTATTGAAAAAATCATAACTATAACTTAACCCTCCAGCCACCAACAGACAGGTGATACCCAGCAGCGTAGCGGCCGTCGCCATTTTCCCGAACCTAGATGCAAAGAACCATATTGCAACGAAAGCCATGTAGAAAATGAATTCAATCTGAATAGTCCAGAGCACGCTAAAGCCACGCTCAACCAATGCAACCTGCCCCAGATAAACACTTACCGAATCAATTTCCGATAATGCTATCTTCCCCGGGAATCCTGACCAAGCCAGGAAGGCAGGCAAAGCAGAAACAAGTAGAAAAAGCGGATAAACCCGAGCAACACGCTTAAACACATACTCAACTAAGCTTGACTTGGTAAACTCCTGATCAAGATGAAGCTTGCCAATCAAAAATCCGGTCAGCATAAAGAACAGCATAACCCCGGCCTGCCCTCCCCCCTCACCCAGCACACCGCCAAACATACCTGTAAGGTTGCTGTAATGACTCACGACTACTACGAGAGCAGCAAAGCCTCTAAACCCATCTAGATTATTAATATGCTGTTGCTGCATCAAATTTACGCCAACAAAATTTCAATCATTCTATCCGTAAAACCCAGAAACACGAAGCTTGGGGCGTTCGGTTCAGCGTTACAAATCCCTTGCGTACACTTGGCATGCCTTAAATCGATCAATCCCCTGTCGCCTTCATTGGCGATGGCGACAACTCGTTGAGCAAACGCTGGGACAAGTTCGACTCGTACTCCTGCATAACCCACACCGCCGGTTCCGGAGGTTTTGAGCACGTTACAGACACCGGCTGAATCCGCGGCAAGGAGGACTGACAGACACAGATCAGAAGTAGCAAGGCGTTCGCGCAGGCGAGTCTAGGCTTTTTGTGCATCGCTCAATTTCCTGTAATGGGTTTGCTCGTTGGTCGATAGGCGCTGCTCTAGGGCCAGACGCTTGTCCTGATCGGCGCGCACCAGGACGGCGGCCGCGTTGCTGACGGCGTCCAGATCATCTTTGTGCAGGGCCGGCCTGTTCCGCCATCTGCTTGCCACAGCGCCAGTCCTGCACCTTCCAGATACCGCCAGCCGTGAGCAGCATTAGCAACAGCACACCGCAAAATTTCCACCACAGCAGGGGACTCATGGCACATCCTTTAAGAAGACATGATGCCCGAGCTTCAGCGTCTGTTTCGTTCCCACAGCCCAGGCCGGAGCCTTCGGCATGGTGGTGGCGTAGTTTTCTCCATGCAAAAAAAAGCCGCCGAACTGGCGGTTGCTTATTTGCAAAGAGCGAATACGAAACACACTCACTTGCAACCAATTAAAGTGGTGGACTAACACTTTTTCAGATACCATGCCGGCGTTTTGGCATCATTTGTATCATTTTTTATACACATCCATCAGCACGCTGATCCCGTACCCCAGCGAAGCTCATGGATCAAACCGGCATGAAATAACTATGACTCGAACGGACTTGTCCACTTCGGAACGCTACCCTAATTTCGATATCCTCCGCTTACTTCTAGCATTAGAGGTGGTTGTAGCGCATCTATATTTATTCTCAACACCGAATACCGCTTGGAATGCTTGGATTATGGCGGTACCGGCATTCCTTGCCATCAGTGGTGTTGTGGTACTGAAGAGTTACAGCGAGAAAGTCTCGCTAAAAGATTTTGCAAAAAGGCGAGCTCTTAGAATACTTCCAGCTCTAAGCGTATCCATTTTATTGATATTTGCGTTGTTTGATTTTCAGGTAGCTATAAACGCTGTAACCACTTGGCTTTCAGGCGGAATTTACATACCTGAAAAAGGTTACACTAACCAGGCACTATGGTCGCTTGCGTGGGAGGAGCTTGCATATCTACTTTTAGCTGGGTTATGGGCCATCGGCGCATACAAAAAACCTCACTTTATATGGTTTGCCCTCATTGCGGCTGCTGCTACCGTGTACGTTTTGTCAGCTTATCGCTTTGGTCCACTTGCGATCACACTTGCCATGCTAGCCCAAGCCTTCTTTGTAGGAAACTTGGCGTTTCTATACAGAAAAAAACTTCATATTCTCGGACGCTTCGCACCCTGGGCATTCCTCGTGTTTACTCTCTTAACACCATATCTTCCAGCTCGCCAACTGCTTCAAGCAATGGCGGTGGTTTGGGTAGGGATTGCGGGGTTCAGGATAATCGGGTTTCGCATACCAGATATCAGTTACGGCATATATATTTATCATGTTCCAATTTTATTATTCATCACTGAGAAATGCCGGATCACGGATATCCAGAGTGCAAGTTGGATACTGATGGCTGTCCTGATACCAACTTGCCTAGCAAGTTGGTATCTCATTGAACAACCTTGTATTCGTTACAAGCGCAAAACAATACCCAACGCAGCAAAAGCAATGACTCAGCCCGTGGTTTAGCAGCTCCATAACATCCTGAACGGCTCCTAGCAGTTCAGTAGGCTGAAGTTGCTCTGGCCAAGGAAGGCTTGCTTGAATCTCCGCGTATCGGTCCGGGCCTGTCTGGCGTGCCGCTTGAATCTCTTCTTCCGACACGCCCATCATCTGAAAGCACGCCGCTTCCGAAAAGAAATGGTTGCGCTACACCGAGACTGGTTACTTACCGATCGATAACAACGATGCCGAGGGCCATCCGGCTCTTCGTCATCGGCAGAAAGAACTGGCTGTTCAGCGCCCCCCCCCAACGGGGCGAGGGCCAATGCGCAACTTTACAGTCTGGTCGAAACGGCCAAAGCAAATGGCCAGGAGCCCTATGCGTGGCCGCGCCACGCATTGGAACACCTGCCGCAGGCCTTGTCGGTAAAAGACTATGAAGCCTTGCTGCCGTGGAACTGCTCGTCAGGACGCCATGGTAAAACATAAAGCCCACTTCTTAGAAAGTGGGCTTTATGGATCCCATACCCTCTATCACGCAAACACTAGTTAACGGGATAGTTTTTTCAGCGAATCAAGTTGACCAGACTGGACGCTAGAGATTTCGCGTGTTGCCGCAACTCAGGGACTGCTGTAGCTTCCCAAAAATCCGCCTTGAGCATTGGGCCAATGTAGTGCAGCCAAGAGGGCGCTTCACCGTCAGCACCTTTCACCGCAAGCTTCTCATCGACATTTAATCCCAGACCGAAGGGATCAAGTTGTACCAGCCCCTCCCCTATGAGCTGAGTAATCAGACCGTCATTGACACGTCGCAAGTTTGTATTGGGGCCGGTACAGTTGATGACTCGAGCAACATTGATTTGCTCCACTTGCTGTTCGCCACGCAACTGGATATCAATTGTCAAACCAGCGGAGTCTGAAGCAATTTTTTGAATGCGCCCCGCCATTGAACGGATCTGTCCACCCGCTACCGCCTCTTCGAAGCGCTGGTAAGCAGCTGGCGCAACCCGATGGCGATGCACATCCCAGTAAGGCTGGACATGGCGCAAGAAGCGTCGGCGCTCGATATCTGACAACCGCCCCCACAATGCTGGGGTACCGGAACGCAAGACCGCGAGCAGGTCTCGCCAATCAAGATCATGCAGTCGTGCGGCATCGATTTCGTAGCGAATCAGACGCATGTATTCACGTATCGTCGGTGGTGCCTGCATCAGTGTGTCGACGAGACCAACCGGCACTTCATGGGCCGGACGTTGCGGCCGATGTGGCAACGGGCGAAGTCCGCGCCGAGAAACCATGTGGATGGGTCCACGATGCCCCTGCTGTAACAATCCAAGCGATACATCCAGGGCTGTCAGCCCTGCTCCGACCAAAAGTATCGGACTATCTATTTCAGCCACGGGCATTGCTCCGCCAGACCAAGGGTCTGACTGGTAACGCTGAGGGCTCATGGATGTAGAAAATCCCGGAGGATCAAGCGGAGAAAAATTACCAAACGCCAGCACCACTTGATCTGCCTTGATACGCTGGCCATTGACCAACTCCAGGACAGCCCCCGCGCCATCTGGTCTTAGGCGGCGCACTTCCGAGACTACGCGCTCAAGTCTTACCCCCACGGAACTGTGCTTTTCGGCATGATCCAAGACTGCGGCCAAGTAGTCGCCGTAAAGTTTCCGAGGTACAAATGATGATGCGGTGTAGGCAGGATTCAGTGCTTGGCAAAACCGCAAAAAATGATCAGGTTCTTCAACATAGGCACTCATATTGCCGGCAGGCACATTAAGCAAATGCAGCGAGCTGTTTGTTCCGTAGGCCAGGCCTCGTGCCATCGTGCCCGAACGGTTAATCAATACGACTCGAACATCAGGAGGGCTATGACGCAGGAACTGAGCGGCAGTGACCGCACCGCTAAAACCAGCCCCGATAATGACGAGCGTCTTCATTGAGCGGACCGTTTGTCGAGGTAGTCTAAAACCCGATTCACTGACACTGCCAGATCTTCTTCGACAGTATTAATGCGAATATTCGGGTTGGTAGGCGCCTCATACGCCGAGTCGATACCGGTGAAATTTTTGATTTCACCGGCCCGAGCTTTACCGTACAGCCCTTTAGGATCGCGTCGTTCACATTCCTCCAACGAAGTGTCTACAAATACTTCGACAAACTCGTCGGGGCCGATGACGTCACGCGCCATCGCGCGATCTTGCTGGAAGGGTGAAATGAAAGCGGTGATCACGATCAATCCAGCATCGACGAGCAGTTTGGAAACTTCTGCAACTCGCCGAATATTTTCAACGCGATCGACATCCGCGAAACCGAGATCCTTGCACAGCCCCATCCGCAGATTGTCGCCATCAAGCAAAAACGTATGCCGGCCTTTTTCAACCAGGGCCTGCTCCAGCGCATTGGCAATCGTCGACTTTCCCGCACCACTCAATCCAGTAAGCCAGATGACTGCAGGTTTTTGCCCTTTCACCAGGGCTCTCGCAGAGGCACTGACAGCCGTAGTGTGAAAAACCAGATCCTTACTCATACAATAAACCTTAATTGAACCAGTCGACCAAGGCCCGCCAGTGAAGTGGCAGGCCTACTCCGCATTATGCGTGGGCAAGCAGACGATCGCGCAACGCCTTGATCCGAGCTTCACAGACTCGATAAGACTCACTGTTCAGCAAGTCCGTACGTTGCTGCTCGTCAGTGAGCGCGAGCGTATGAGTATCACAGCCAATTCGATGAATGTAGTCACCAATAAAGCCGCAAGTTCGCAATGACGCCCAATCCGTTCCGGCTCGAGTGAACAACTGCATCGTCAGATAATAGTCTTCCATGTACTTCATATCATCGAAGTAGGTCACAGCTTCAAGATCGCACTTATCCAGATTCAGCAGGAAGCTGTGTAGCGGCGCGTGGTTATGCTCGACGAAATCACGATAGGTTTCACCGTAGTCATAAATTTTTTCACGCTTGATTGTGCAACCGGTCACCGCATCGACCATGGTGGAGTAAACACGTGCAAAGGTCGCATTTTTGCCGCTGGACTTGATTTGCTCTAACAGCACCTCGTAAGCCTTTGGAAACAACAAGTCATCGTAATCGAGAAATGCCGCATAACCATGACCGACAGCCTTGAGCGTGTCGTTCAACATCAGAGAGCGCAGATCCGGTGCCTGCTCTGTCGATGAATAACGCCGAATGACCGGTGCGCAACCATCACTCCAAGGCAGCTTTGCAAGCTCCCCTTCCAGTACCGCTATCTCCTCGTCACTCATATCCTGAATGGCCAGAATCGGCTTGACCAGGCACCCGGACTGGGCAATTAAAGAAAGAAGTGCATTAATCAGTGAGGCTCTGTCGCCCCGCCGATGGTAGCGCATGATGGTCGACACGGTGTCGAGCGCAACCTGAGTAACGGCTTCGGGCATTAGCTGGAAGCATGAAGCTTCGCAGCAGATCTTGTAGCCGATGGCCGAAACATTCGGGCGCAACTCCATGCAAGCGCGCTGATCAGCTTCAATCGTGAAGTTGACGATATTTTCGCTTTGCACAAAGTCAGGATCGTTGCGCAGGTTGGCGGACACGGCAAAGCCTTTGTGCCGGATCGCCATTTTCAGCAACGATTCAATGGTGTCGGCGGGAAACAGGCAGACATCGCTGAAAACAAGGGTGAAATCCGCGGAATCGACAGCATGACTGGAAACTTTCACGCCTTGTGCCTGCAACGCTTGGTGAACCTGAGCGCTTTCGACAACAACCGAACACCGCTCAAAAACGCCGGAACTCGCAAGGCACGCCAGGAACTTGTGACGGGACTGAGGCTCGGCTTCCAGACGCGCCGAGGCATCGGATGTCAGGACGATATTGAGTTTCAGATCACTATCGAGAGCATCGTGGCCAGCCGCCGAAAACGACTGACCGGACATTGCTCGCCCAATGGAGTTGAGATAGCCGTAACCGAATCGAGTATCCGGTTCGAGGTGCGCACCTTCAGCCCATTCGTTCCAGGCATTGATCACCACGAAGCGGCGATCTTCCGGCAAGTTTTGCTCAGAATAATCGATAAGACGCTCGACCCAACTCTGAAACTTCGCAGTCGTGAAGTTGTTCAGCACGTAGGCTCTGGTGCCGTATCGAGCGGTGTTGTCCCATGTTGGAACCAGAGAACGAAACAAGGTGAAATCCTTGCCCAGATCCTGCTCCATATAGTGGTCGGCGACTTCTGAGTAATTGAGAACACTGCCTTCCAGAGGCCAGTACGGGCGCAACTGAGCACGAGTATCAGCGACCGCATCACCGGTCCAATCATGCAGGACCCGCTCAATGGCAGCATCCATGCCATAGTCTTGTGGATGCGATGCCCCGCGTGTCAGCGTCGCGACAACATAAGGTGGTTTAACACCCGCCTTCTCACACTCTTCGCGCCAGATAGCGATATAACGCTCACTATGCTCGATTGAAGAAGGACGATAAACGGATAGTTTTGGACGTCCATCCACCTTGATGTAGCGCTCATCCTTAAAGAATGGGATGAGATAGCGGATGAAGTCACGAGCGTCATTTTCCGAATACACTTGCCCCAGCAGAACTTCCTGCTCGTTGCCATCCCAGCGACGAGTCCAGTTTTCATTCGCCCAGCAGAAGCAAAAAGGCATGTCGATCTGTGGATTGTCCAGCAGCATCTGTGCCGGCTTCTCCAAGATCATTCGTCCAGTGAACCAGTAGTGATAGAAGATCAGGCCATGAACACCTGACTTCTTCATCATCTCAGCCTGTTGCATCAACTGTGCCGGGCCGTCCAGATGGTAATAACCGATATCCTGGTGAGGAACATGCTGCTGGTAGTGCCCGTGGAACAGCGGGTTGGCAGAGCGAACCTTGTACCACTCGGTGAATCCCTCGCCGTGCCACTCATCGTTTTCAGGCGTAGGGTGGAACTGTGGCAAGTAGTACGCCAGCACTTTGATCGTGTCGTGCACGATGGAGCCGGAGTAATCGGATTGCGGTTCATAATAGGCCAACGGGTCACGAGAAAGCTGCGGTGACTCCAGTTGGTAATTGCGACCTTCATTCGTCGTCGTGCAAACCAGAAGCAGCCGTTCCAGGCAGTGGGTAAGCATGTCGGACGTGGCAGCAAAATCTTCATATTGCAAAGGCAAATGAATAAAGTCGCTAACAATACTTACGCGGGCCCAGAACATGCCGGCACGCGGGAATTCCGCGCTCGGGAACGTCGCGCCATCAACCTGGGGATACTTCTCCATTACCGTCGGGAGCACGCCACGGGCGTCGCTCCAACCAGATTCATGGTACGTAGCGTCCTCTGGCCGGTGATCGACCGGGTACACCACTTTCGCGTCATTGCCGAGCAAATCGAAGATTTGCCCAACGATGCTCGGTGAACCGCACAGCTGCTCCATCCGAAGGTTCGTGTCCGCGTCTTTTCCGCCCATGTCGTGAAAATGCGCAACATAGTCGTAACTGCTTAAACGGCTACCGAACTGAATGATCAACGGGGCGAGGTGCCCACTGTTTACCGGAACCCCCTCGACGACCAGTTTGCGCAGCAAAGGCACGGTGGCACGCAAGGACTTATCGTCAAACTTTGTGTTACCTGCGTCACTATGGGAAATGAACAGGTCAAATTCGACCGGGATATGTTTCAGGTAGTCGGACCAGTCCCCAGTCATCTGCTCATCATACAAATGAAGATGAACGGCGATCATGGTCGACCCTGGCTTCGTAATCTCTTGCAGATAAGGATCCAGGTAATAAGGTACGACTTTAAGTACCTCGTACTCTGTCAGTGCGCTGTCGCTCAGCGGTTGCAACACCTTGCTCAAGGCCAGGCGTTTTTGACTGCGAGTGAGTGTACGAGCCGCGATTGCGATCGCATGGCGCAAACCACCACGACGCGCCTCGCGAACAAAACGCCCGAGCAACTGCGGCTGCTGCGAAACCAGACTTAACAATTGGACAACGGTGCGATGACGACTCAATTTACGCGAAAGGTGATAGTTACGACCTTTCGTGTCATAGATCGACCGCCCTTCGTAGTAGCCGTGGCGCAAATAGTGAATCAGAGGATTGATACGACGCAGCCGTACATCAGCATATCGCTCAAGGTAGGCATTGGTGGAAAAGCCGGCCGAAGGGTCCCGCCCTTCACGCCAGCCCTGTTCGAGGTAATGCTGAAGCGGATTGACACCTGCGGCTCGAACATCCTCGTAGGTAGTTAGGTAATAGTTGGCGTCGAACAGTTCGCTTTCGGCAGGATTGTCTCCGCGATACCGCAACCCGAATCGCTCGGCCATATGGGACACCAGCGACTTAAGCAGGAAGCGCCCGGAAGCATAGCGGCGCAGATCCGCTTCCAGACTTTGAATCGTTCGCTCGGAATCAGCAAGAACCGTATTGACAGTGCCATATTCGGATTCAAGTGCGCTACGGTGCGCAACCAGGTTCGAGTATTCAGACGCAAGCGTGCTGTGTTGAGCTTCCAGATTATCGAAATCAACCTCCAGCGCCTTTATGCTCTGATCCTTCAACGCCGCTTGTTCGATCAGTCGCAGACTCAGCTCCGAACTGTGGTCCTCGAAGTGGCGCATGAGTCGATAAGCAGGCAAACGCTCCAACATTCCACGGTGGAGATCATTGAGCAGCGCTTCAAGTGCCTGGTCGTCTGCTCGCTTATCATGGGAAAGCTCCAGAAGAACATTGCTGAGCTTCAACACATCGACCGATACCGCGGGATCCTTGCTGAGGTCTTCCGGAGTAAAGGTATTATGCTGCAGCGAACGCTCCAGAAACTTGTGCTGATACTCAAGGAACTCTGGTCCTTGCGGATCAAAGGGGAACCCCAAGGAAGCAGAGATACGCTTTAACTGCTTTTCTGGCTCTTGAAGCATCAAATCGTAGTTAACAAAGACACGCGAAGTTCCCTGGCTATACTTCATGCTGAACAGCATGTGTTCCAACCAGAGGAAATAACCTTTCTCCAGCTCAAAATTATTTCGATTGGCTAGCGAGTGAGCGACACTTTTAGGATTACGAAAGGCGACGACGTAGCTGACTTTCAACTCGAGTGCAGCAAAAACCGCTTGCCAGAAAGGCAGAAGCCGCGCCATCCGTGGATCTTTAACGCCAAAACAATTGATCCCCGCAAGCTTGCTACGCAGAAGCTCGATCGCAAGAACTTTATGATCTTCGGCAACTTTCGACTCCAACTCCTCAGGCAGGATCGGTGTCAGCGTATGCCAATCATGACCCAACGCCTTTAACAATTCGACGTTGAAATCCGTTACTGCGGCGTCCTCAAAAAAACCCTTTTCGTTATTACCCACTTCAGCCGACAAAAGATTGCCGCCGAGATCTACACCAAGGACTTGTAACCCACGAGTAATGGCACTTGTACCGCTACGGTGCATGCCCAGAACTACGACTATTTGTTTATGATCCATAAGATTAATTATGCTCAACACTTGAAATGGTAAAAGCTGAAATACACTTGAAATCTACCGTCCCGGTTGCTGTGATCGAGGTTTCCGGCAGAACACGAAACAGGCACGCATCGATCAAGCGGTGCAGGTAGGTCTCCCCTTCCCCGACGACGCCGACCACGCCGGAGTTGAGAAAGTACGTGCCAGGATTCAGGTTGCACTCGAACTTGAACTCGACATCGATTTCTGCGTCGGCAGCTACATAGGTAATAGAATCTTGAGCCGTGGCCGCACTGGCTGCCCCACCGATCTCGATACCCGCAAGCGTTTTGATCATCATGCCAAAGCGAACAGCCACAGCTCCTGTCGAAAACGCTACGCGGTATGTATATCGATAGATGTCCCCGCGCTTGAGGCAGTTGACCTGTTTGCCGGCCACATTGAGGATGCGTGGATCACTGATCAGAACGCCGTGAGATTCGTAGGACATAACACTTTTGGAGACGATATGAGGATCGAAGTACTCCTCCAGTCCATTGTCCGCAGCTCGCGATATCTCGACCGCAACCGCCGACCGCTTCGCCTCTCGCTCCAGTTCAAGCCGTTCGAGACCGCCCGATTTGATCGCTTCGCGAATGCCGGCAACCTTGTCAGCGGGTGCATACAACAACTTCTGATATTGGCCGACAATAACCTTCGGCACGCCCTCTGCCAGCTTCTCACCTTTATCGAGAAGTATCGCGCGGGTACACAATTCGATGACTGCGCTTCCCGAGTGCGAGACGAACAGAATAGTGGCGCCGCTGGCTTTAATCGCCTCGATACGCGCAAAGCATTTGCGCTGAAATAATTCGTCGCCAACGGACAACGCCTCGTCGACGATCAATATTTGCGGATCAACGTTGATGGCCACGGCAAAGGCCAGGCGCACCATCATGCCACTAGAATAGGTCTTGACCGGTTGATCAATGAAATCCCCGATTTCCGCGAATGCCTCGATCTCGGCAAAGCGGGCGTCGGTTTCTTCTTTTGTAAGACCAAGCACTGCGGCGTTCATGTACACGTTTTCGCGGCCGCTGAATTCCGGGTTGAATCCAGAACCCAACTCCAGCAAAGCTGCGACGCGACCATGGGTCAAAATATCGCCATGAGTCTGATTGAGCGTGCCGCAAATCATCTGCAACAGGGTTGATTTCCCGCTGCCGTTACGCCCAAGAATACCGACGGTTTCACCTCTGTTGATGGTGAACGAAACGTCCTGCAAGGCCCAAAACTCCCGAAAGTATTGCTTCCGGCCGCGAGCGAACATTTGCAACAGCCGATCTCTAGGCTTGTCGTAGATATGAAAACACTTGCTCAGATTGTTGACGGCAATTGCTGTATTAGAGGACATCGGCGAACCCTTTACGCGTTTTTTGGAACCACGCAAATCCTAGCCAGAAGACAAGAGCTGCAGCGATATAGTAAAAGCCCAAGTGAACAAAGCTGGGTAGTTCACCACGGAAAAGCAGAGCCCGCGCATCTTCGATAGCAGGTGTCAGGGGATTCAGGAAAAGCAAATGCCGGTACTGCTCAGGCAGCGCCGTGATTGGATAGAAAATGGGGGACAGGAACATCAGAACCGAAGTGAAAACACCGATGATCTGACTGACATCTCTGAGGTACACCCCCATTGAGGCGAGAAACCAGACCAGGCCGACAACAAAGATCATCAAGGGCGCCAAGAATACCGGCAGCAGCAGGACGGTATATTGGAGTTTTCCGAAGAAGATCAGGTAAGCAATCAACCAGACACTAAGACTGACAAGAAAATGGAACATTGCTGCGCCAAGCGTTACCCAAGGAAGTATTTCCAGCGGGAATACCACCTTCTTTACGTAGTTGACGTTGCCGATAATCAGCCCTGGGGCTCTGTTTATGCACTCTGCAAACAGATTAAATACGATCAGGCCCGCAAACAGCATAAGCGCAAACTCGGTTTTCGAGCTGCTATCGACGCTCCACCTGGCTTTGAACACGACACTAAACACGAATGTGTAAATCACGAGCATGACAATCGGGTTAAACAGTGACCACAACATCCCCATGATCGAACCACGATAGCGCCCAACGATCTCCCGCTGCACCAACGCTCGGATGAGGCCTCTGTTGCGCCAGACGCTATTGAGCATCTCCTTTGGTGACGTAGAAAAATTCAGCATTGTGTAAAAACCTCAAAAAATCCGAGGGAGTTTAACTCTCTCAGCAAACTCTCTCGTCCGATCATTACTTGAATTACCACAGAACTCTTCCTGAAAGGAGCCAAGCCCGACTGCGTGTCAGATTCCATTGAACACCGTCGCCAAAACCAGCCCAAGATTGCCCCATAAGGATTGCCGGTAGACCCCAGATCGCCGTAGCCAGATGATCCGCGCCAATCCACGTGAGCTACGTGCTCGTTGAAAAAGATCCAGCCTCATTCGGTTTTCTTCATTTAACTGAAATCGGGTCGATTCCAGCGCTGCAATATTCTTTTGATTCCACCCACGAAAACGACCGCGAAACAGCATGCGCACTCGTTTCAATTGCGCTCTCAACCCCGAGGTAGAGCCAATAAGATTCGCATCATGCTGCCTATAGAGAATGGTCGGACAAACGTCGTAACAAACCCGCCCACCGGCGCCCGAAACAAGCAGATAGGCCCACCAATCATGGGAAACAATATCCAGACCGGCGCCTGCACGCTGAAATAACTGGCGGGCAGCATGGTTGAAGACCATTGTGTTGCCGCCACCGACACTTTGCACCAGCGCATTGGCAAATCCGACGGGACGCTCAAACAAGGGTGACAAGCCAATATTTGCGCCATGTTCATCGATCAGCGCCGTCCTGCCACAATAAAGAGAAGGTGTATGCGACGGTATATCCTGCAGTCGCTGCAAAGCGGACTCCAGCTTGTTTTCCTGCCAGATGTCGTCTTGATCGGCCCAAGCATAGAAATCAGACTTGATCGATTCGTCACAGGTAACAGTGAGGAAATTTGCAGCATAGCCGCGTCCTGGCCCCTGTCGGATCGACAGTTTGTCATCGCCCCAGCGCTCGACATATTCGCGTAACAGTTCCAGGGTTGAGTCAGTGGAGCCGTCATCCGATACCACAACAACCCAGTGCGAATAGGTTTGACGCGCTATGGATTCCAGTTGTTGAACCAGAAAACGCTCACCATTGAAGGTGCACAAGAGAATCGCAACACGTTCCATATGCCCGGTTACTTTCTGCCGACTATCGTCCACATCGCGGTAATCCGAATTGTTGTTATGGACAACCGGGGAAAGAGGGGCTACCACCGAGCACTCCGTTGCTGAAATGAGAGAATTTCACCTGTGCCGACTCGTTCAAACCAGGCAGGCGTTCGACGGGTCTGTTGAGCGTTAGATGATCGGCTCAGACACCACCCCCAGCTGCGCAAAATTTGCGATTATAGCGATGAAGCATTGCCATTTGATAGCCCATTGACATTATCGCTTTGCAAAGCGCTGGAGCAGATCGCGGGATTAAAAACACATAATATTGAACAGTTCGAGGTACAGCAGCACACGCCGCGGCACGAGGAGTGTAGGGTACCAAGCCCCCTTCCACCGAAAAAGGGTGGCAGTTTGCCAATGGTGGGATCAAGCCACCACCGACTCACTCTTTGATCTACAGTTCAGCTATGCAGTTTCAGGTGATGCTCTTCGGCTGTGTGACGAAGCGCTTCATCCACACTGATAACAGGCAGCCACCCCAGAGTATCCCAAGCTTTACTGATATCGACCTGTAATGAGCCACACAACCGCTGCGCCAAGTCACGACGCCCAATCAAGAATGCGCCTAAATTTAGTACCCAGTAAGGGATTGACAGCAAACGGGGCTTTACGCCCAGGGCATCGGCCATTCGCCGAAGCAATTGGGAAGTGGACAAGTCCTCGCCATCACTGACTAGAAATGTATTTCCCGCCGCTTCAGGATGGCTGATGCAGACATTGATCAAATCCACCAGATTCCCTATAGCCACCAGGCTACGCCGATTTTTTATCGCTCCCAGCGGAAGTGGCACTCCGCGCTCAAGCCAACGCATCATGCTCAGGAAGTTAGCCTTCACTCCCGGCCCGTAGACCAGCGGCGGGCGAATGATGACAACCTCCATCCCGGTGTCGAGGCTGAGCTGCTTCAATGCCTCTTCGGCTTCGTACTTGGATACACCATAAGGATCGGCCGGAGCCGGAAAATCATTAGCCTTGAATGGCTTACCCAATACAGTGCTTTCACCATTGACCTTAATCGAACTGATGAAAATGAAGCGCTTTACCCCCGACTCAGCTGCACGCCGTGCCAATCGAAGGGTCCCCTCCACATTGACTTTGCGAAATTCGGTCAAGGCGTCCACGGCGGTTTCATTCATCACATGTACGCGGGCAGCGGCATGGATGACGACTTGCACGTCATTGAGGTTAGGCAATGCTTTTGAATCAGTCAGCTCAAAAGGAACGACTGTGCATAACCCGTTCAGCCGTGTTGCGCCGCGCGCAGCTGCAATGGGGATGAACTTCTTGTCCAGCAGCAGCCTGAAAACCACCGCCTCGCCGACAAATCCGCTTGCCCCTGTCACCAGTATCTTTGGGGCATTCATTTAGCTTTGCACCCTATCAACGCCGTAGCCCAACAGATAAAAAAGAAGAACACTTTATCCCGCGCCCGGCGTCGGCATTGCCAGGCGCTGAAGGACAGTTTTATTAATTGCCGGTGGCGCAGATGCAACCACGTTTTGACGAACGGGTCTGTGTCACGCCCAACCAGACGAGCAATCATCCGCACCTGGTTAAACCACCAACCGTCGTGAATCGTTTTGTACCGGGCAATCAATGGGCTCAACCCCTTGTTGGCACCCACCTGATTACGCTCGTGTTGGCGATAGTCCATGGATGGTAATGGATCGATGTACCAGCGATAGCCATGACTGCGGGCAAAAGCGTAGCAATACCAGTCATGCAAAGTGACGTTCTGCAGAGGCTGCCAATTTTCAACCATTGCCGCTTTCAAGGACTCTGCCATCTTTTTGCTCAGCACATAGGTACAGCCCGGGCCTGCCGCTTCAAACAGGTAGTCCCATTCAACCTGGGGTTGGGCCTTGTCCAGCAAGTGAGTTCTGCCATCTGGCCAGAAGGCCGTGACGTTGCTGGAATAGGCATCGACCTGACGAGTTTGAATGGCGTCGACTGCACGCTGCAGTTTGTCCTTGTGCCAAACATCATCTTGATCGGCAAAGGAAATGAAATCGAAAGAGCCGAAGTCGACATCACGAATCAAACGAAAGAAGTTACGCGAGGCGCCCCCGAAGCTACCGGCATCCGGCAGAACGATCACTTGGTGATGCTCAGCCGAATAAGCCGCACACCGGGCCTCGGTACCATCAGTGGAAGGATCGATACTGATGTAAATGGTTACGTCGACAGCTGACTGGTCGAGGATCGAGGCCAACTGCTCCTCGATCCACTGCATGCCATTGTAGGCAGCCAGCAAAACCGCAACCTTGGGATGTTTTACTGGCATGCCATTCCTGCCTGGACCGGTTAAACGCTACTGTTCGAAAGGGTTGAGCCTTCGAATCAGTGAGAAGGCGAGTCCAGCAATTTCTGCAAGTACTGACCATAACCAGTCTTCTTCAGAGCATCAGCCTGAGCACCCAACTCTTCGGCTGTGATCCAGCCATTGTGATAAGCGATCTCTTCCAGGCACGCCACTTTCAGGCCCTGGCGCTGCTCGATGGTGTGCACGAAGTGACTGGCTTCCAGCAGCGAATCATGGGTACCGGTGTCCAGCCAGGCGAAGCCGCGGCCGAGCATTTCGACGTTGAGGGTCTTCTGCTCGAGGTAGGCACGGTTAATGTCGGTGATTTCCAGCTCGCCACGGGCAGAAGGCTTGATGCTCTTGGCGATTTCGACGACCTGGTTATCGTAGAAGTACAGGCCAGTCACCGCGTAGGCGGATTTAGGCTTCAGCGGCTTCTCTTCGATACTCAAGGCACGGCCGGCAGCGTCGAACTCGACGACACCAAAACGCTCCGGGTCCGACACGTGATAGCCGAATACAGTCGCGCCGTGCTCTTGAGTGCTGGCGGAACGCAGGTTCTCGGAGAAGTGCTGACCGTAGAAGATGTTGTCGCCCAGGATCAGGCAGCAAGGGTCTTTGCCGATGAACTCTTCGCCGATGATGAAGGCTTGTGCCAGGCCGTCCGGGCTAGGTTGCTCGGCGTAGGTCAGCTTGATGCCGTACAGGCTGCCGTCACCCAGCAATTTCTGGAACGATGGCAGGTCTTCTGGGGTGGAGATAATCAGGATTTCGCGCATACCCGCGAGCATCAGCACCGACAACGGATAGAAGATCATCGGCTTGTCGTAGATCGGCAGCATCTGCTTGGACACGCCGAGGGTCAACGGGTGCAGACGCGTGCCCGAGCCGCCAGCGAGGATGATGCCTTTACGATTTGTCGTGGTCATTTATTCAGGACTTCCATCAGCATTCGGGTGACGCCACTTTGCCAATCCGGCAAGCGCAGAGAAAAATTGTCGCGCAGCTTCTGAGTGTTCAACCGTGAGTTCAGAGGGCGGCGCGCCGGTGTTGGGTAGGCGGTTGTGTCGATCGGATTGATCGTCGTGACGGCAAGCTCTTCACCGTTGGCCTTGGCAAAACCGATCACATGGCTGGCATAGCCGTGCCAGGACACTTCACCACTGGCCGCCAGATGATACAGGCCCGCCAGTTCAGGGCGTAGCTGGACCTGCTGAATGGCCAGTGCCGTCACGTCGGCGATCAAATCTGCGCCGGTCGGGGCACCGATCTGGTCGGCGATGACGCTCAGGGTGTCGCGGTCCTTGGCCAGACGCAGCATGGTCTTGGCGAAGTTATTGCCTCGGGCGCCGTAGACCCAGCTGGTGCGGAAGATCAGGTGCTTGCAGCCCGAGGCAATGATCGCTTGCTCGCCGGCCAGCTTGCTGGCGCCGTAGTGATTCACCGGGGCGACGGCATCTGTCTCTTGCCACGGCGTCAGGCCTTCGCCGCTGAACACGTAGTCGGTCGAGTAGTGAATCAGCCAGGCATCCAGGGATGCAGCCTCTTCAGCCATGACCTGGCTGGCTTGGCCGTTCACACGGTCGGCCAGTTCGGTCTCGGACTCAGCCTTATCGACGGCAGTGTAGGCCGCAGCGTTGACGATGACATCCGGCTTGACCTGACGGATCGTTGCACGCAGTGCGTCGAGATCAGACAGGTCGCCGCTCAAGCCATCGACCGGGTGACGATCGAGGGCGATCAATTCGCCAAGCGGCGCAAGGGAGCGTTGCAGCTCCCAGCCGACCTGGCCGTTTTTTCCCAACAGGAGGATTTTCATGCTTTGTCCGAACGATCCGTGTAGTTCTGGTCGATCCATTGCTGGTAGCTGCCGCTCTTCACGTGAGCTACCCATTCAGTGTTGTTCAGGTACCACTCGACGGTTTTGCGGATACCGGTTTCAAAGGTTTCTTCCGGCGTCCAGCCCAGCTCGCGCTGGATTTTGCTGGCGTCGATGGCATAGCGCTGGTCGTGGCCCGGGCGATCCTGAACGTAGGTGATCAGGCTGGCATGGGGACGATGCGCGGAATCTGGACGCAGTTCGTCGAGCAGTGCGCACAGGGTATGCACCACTTCGATGTTTTGCTTTTCGTTATGGCCGCCGATGTTGTAGGTCTCGCCGATCACGCCTTCAGTCACGACTTTGTACAGTGCGCGGGCGTGGTCTTCGACGTAGAGCCAGTCACGGACCTGGTTGCCTTTGCCGTAGACCGGCAGAGGCTTGCCTTCCAGTGCGTTGAGAATGATCAGCGGGATCAATTTCTCTGGGAAATGGCAAGGGCCGTAGTTGTTCGAGCAGTTGGTCACCAGCGTCGGCAGGCCGTAAGTACGAGCCCAGGCGCGAACCAGGTGATCGGAACTGGCCTTGCTGGCCGAATATGGCGAGCTTGGCTGATACGGTGTGGTTTCGGTGAAGAGGTCTTCCGGACCTTCGAGGTCTCCGTAGACTTCGTCGGTGGAGATATGGTGGAAGCGGAAATTGGTTTTACGCGCCCCATCCAGTGCCGCCCAATAGTGGCGTGCAGCTTCCAGCAAGGTGTAGGTGCCGATGATGTTGGTCTGGATGAATTCAGACGGACCGGAGATCGAGCGGTCAACGTGGGACTCTGCGGCCAGGTGCATGATGGCATCTGGTTGGTGCTCACGCAGAACACGGTCCACTTCATTACGGTCGCAGATGTCGACGCGTTCGAACACGTAACGCGAGTTCTGGCTGACTTCGGCCAGCGACTCAAGGTTACCGGCATAAGTCAGTTTATCGACGTTAACGACAGAGTCGGCAGTGTTGGAGATGATATGACGAATGACTGCCGAGCCGATGAACCCGGCGCCGCCGGTAACTAGAATTTTCACGCGAAACCATACCCTTAAGTTGCTGACAGGGCCGCCAACCGCGCACTGTCTAATCCATGAATGCAAAAGCCATCAAGTCAGCCGTGGCTTCTGACAGAGTCAGTCTGAACCGATTCGGGAACGCCCTATCGACCAAGCGCAGCATTTTACAGCTTAATGAAGGTTTTACTAATGGATATGGACAAGCCATGACGCAAATTCGACGCGTGTAACGGGTTTGTCGCGATCAGACAAGGCGCTTGCGTGAAGCCCTGGACGTACGCCCCAGAAACCAGCCGAGAATCGGCCCGATCACCATGCCAATCAGCAGCGCAATCACCATGACCAGCGATACTGGCAACTGCGGGCTCGCCCAGCCCAGGAACAGCAGTGACACGCTTTGCTGGTTCTCAAGTACGAACGCCAGGATCGCGAGAACGAGCAACAGGACAAATATAGCGAGAAGTACGCGCTTGAGGTTACGCATCAGCGGTTCCTTGAAGTGCAGCAGCTGTCAAAGCCCCTCCTCCTCTTCCTCGTTCACGCGATCGCGCAGTTCTTTGCCTGGCTTGAAATGCGGAACGAACTTGCCGTCGAGGCTGACGGACTGACCGGTTTTCGGATTGCGGCCTACGCGCGGTGCGCGATAGTGCAAGGAGAAGCTGCCAAACCCACGGATCTCGATTCGATCACCGGTGGCCAGACATTGGGACATTTGCTCAAGCATGGTCTTGATGGCCAGCTCCACATCCTTGGATGAGAGCAGCCCTTGATGGGTGACAATTCGTTCGATCAACTCCGACTTCGTCATATTTTTCCCTTCTTTTTCAAGCAGCTAGGAAAAGCGCTTCAAAGGTTTTAGCATGCCCGGAGAAATTTGAACAGCCTGAGTTTTGACATATCTTTCCTCGTAATGAGGCGCCCGATTGCAGAACATCGGAACATTGCTCCAACCCGGCATTCATCTACAGATAACCAGCATGGTGCGCGTCAGATAACCCGCGGGATTGAAGCCGAAAGGGAATACATCCTCTTCCTTGGCATCATCGGACCTGACGACGACTTTATAACCTGCGCCCTTGCATTCCTTTGCAGCTCGCTTGTGGCACTTTTCCCATCCGGAGCCCAACCCGGAACAATCGATCTCTATGCCACTGACTCCGCGTACCGCATGAGTCTTGGCGCTTGTGGTACAGCCCGCTAATGTCAGTACTGCTATCACGACAATGAGCTTGTTCATTCGCTTCCTTATGCCGGGCGCAATGCCCAGCGGTCGTTCACTTCAGGCTAAGCCTAGCCTCGAATAGATGATTGACCTGTATGAAGTTACAGACAACTTGTGTAGATCATTGGTTTCACGAAAGAAAAGCGGTGGTGTCAGCCCTCCTTGGGATTCACCAAATCGCAGACACAAAAAAGGGCGACCGAAGCCGCCCTTTTTATGGTCTGTCAGAACTTAGTTCTGCTTTTCCATTTGTGCACGCAACAGGTCGCCCAGAGTGGTAGGACCAGCAGCGATGTCAGCAGCAGGCTTGTCTTTCAAGCTCTGGATTGCTTCTTTCTCTTCAGCATCGTCTTTCGACTTGATGGAGAGCTGGATTACGCGGCTCTTGCGGTCAACGCTGATGATCTTGGCTTCTACTTCCTGGCCTTCTTTCAGAACGTTACGCGCGTCTTCAACGCGGTCACGGCTGATTTCGGAGGCTTTCAGAGTCGCTTCGATATCGTCGGCCAGAGTGATGATGGCGCCTTTAGCGTCAACTTCTTTCACGATGCCTTTAACGATGGCGCCTTTGTCGTTCTCTTGAACGTACTCGGAGAACGGATCGCTTTCCAGTTGCTTGATACCCAGGGAGATGCGCTCGCGCTCTGGGTCAACCGACAGGATAACGGTGTCCAGCTCGTCGCCCTTCTTGAAGCGGCGAACGGCTTCTTCGCCCACTTCGTTCCAGGAGATGTCGGACAGGTGAACCAGACCGTCGATGCCGCCGTCCAGACCAATGAAGATACCGAAATCGGTGATCGACTTGATGGTGCCGGAGATTTTATCGCCCTTGTTGAACTGGCCAGAGAAATCTTCCCATGGGTTAGATTTGCACTGCTTGATGCCGAGGGAGATACGACGACGCTCTTCGTCGATGTCCAGAACCATAACTTCCACTTCGTCGCCGACTTGTACGACTTTCGAAGGGTGGATGTTCTTGTTGGTCCAGTCCATTTCGGAAACGTGCACCAGGCCTTCAACGCCTTCTTCCAGCTCAGCGAAGCAGCCGTAGTCGGTCAGGTTGGTTACACGAGCGGTAACGCGAGTGCTTTCTGGGTAACGGGCTTTGATAGCAACCCATGGATCTTCGCCCAGTTGCTTGAGGCCCAGGGAAACACGATTGCGTTCGCGATCGTACTTCAGAACCTTGACATCGATCTCGTCGCCAACGTTGACGATTTCGGAAGGATGCTTGATACGCTTCCAAGCCATGTCGGTAATGTGCAGCAGGCCATCGACGCCACCCAGATCGACGAATGCGCCGTAATCGGTGAGGTTCTTGACGATACCTTTGACTTGTTGGCCTTCCTGCAGGGATTCCAGCAGAGCTTCACGCTCGGCGGAGTTCTCGGCTTCGAGGACGCTGCGACGGGAAACGACAACGTTGTTGCGTTTCTGGTCGAGTTTGATGACCTTGAATTCCAGCTCTTTGCCTTCCAGGTGCGTGGTGTCGCGCACTGGACGGACGTCAACCAGAGAACCTGGCAGGAACGCACGGATGCCGTTAACGTCGACAGTGAAGCCGCCTTTAACCTTACCGTTGATAACGCCCTTGACCACTTCTTCGGCTGCGAAGGCTGCTTCCAGAACAATCCAGCATTCAGCGCGCTTGGCTTTTTCACGGGACAGCTTGGTTTCACCGAAGCCGTCTTCAACCGAGTCCAGAGCAACGTGAACTTCGTCACCGACGTTGATGTTCAGCTCGCCAGCATCGTTGTAGAACTGCTCAAGCGGGATGAGTGCTTCAGACTTCAGGCCAGCGTGAACGGTTACCCAGCGAGCCTGGTAATCGATATCAACGATAACACCGGTGATGATGGAGCCTGCCTGAAGGTTCAGGGTTTTTAGGCTTTCTTCAAAGAGTTCCGCAAAGCTTTCGCTCATTTTAATTCCTGTTGATAAGGGCGAAGAATACGCCCATCTCCACACCCCAGACGGTGTGGGTTAGTTTCATTTAAAAGAAGCCACCGCAGGACTATGACTGGTCCCCTGCGGCCCTCTTGGTCACCCGGCGATATCGCGAATGGCGATCTCGCTCATGATGCGTTCCAGCACCTGATCGATGGATAATTCCGTGGAATCCAGCTGGATGGCGTCAGCCGCCGGTTTGAGCGGGGCTACCGCTCGCTGGGTGTCACGCTCATCGCGTGCACGTATCTCATCTAGCAGACTCGACAGACTAACACCATCGACTTTGCCCTTCAACTGCAAGTATCGACGGCGCGCACGCTCCTCGGCACTGGCAGTGAGGAAAATCTTCAGCGGCGCGTCCGGAAAAACCACCGTACCCATGTCGCGACCATCGGCCACCAGACCCGGCGACTCCTGAAAGGCCCGCTGGCGCTGCAGCAGCGCTTCACGAACGGCGGGCAGCGCAGCGACCTGCGAGGCACCCGAGCCGATACTTTCGGTACGGATGACATCGCTGACTTCGTCGCCTTCCAGAATAATGCGCTGCAGCTGACCGTCGGTCGCCGCGATGAATTGCACATCCAGATGAGCGGCGAGCTTTTTGAGCAATTCCTCATTCGTCAGGTCGACGCCATGGTTATGCGCCGCGAACGCCAGCAATCGATACAGCGCACCGGAATCCAGCAGGTTCCAGCCCAGGCGCTTGGCCAGCATGCCGGCAACAGTCCCCTTGCCAGAGCCGCTAGGCCCATCAATGGTTATAACCGGTGCGATGCTGATCACGACTGAGCCTCTTGCGCAACACGGATACCGACCTGCGCGCACAGCGCGAGGAAGTTCGGGAACGAGGTCGCGACGTTGGCGCAGTCATGGATGCGGATCGGTGCAGTGGCGCGCAACGAAGCCACGCTGAAGGCCATGGCAATCCGGTGATCGCCGTGACCATGCACTTCGCCGCCGCCGATCTGGCCGCCGTCGATGATGAGGCCGTCCGGGGTCGGCTCGCACTTGACACCCAGCGCCAGCAAACCATCCGCCATGACCTGGATCCGGTCCGACTCCTTCACGCGCAGCTCTTCGGCGCCGCGCAGCACGGTGCGCCCTTCGGCACAGGCAGCGGCCACGAACAGCACCGGGAACTCGTCGATGGCCAGTGGAACCAGCGCCTCGGGGATCTCGATACCTTTGAGTTTAGCTGCCCGTACGCGCAGATCCGCTACCGGCTCGCCGCCCACTTCACGCTGGTTTTCCAGGGTGATGTCCGCACCCATCAGGCGCAGGATGTCGATCACGCCGGTACGGGTCGGGTTGATGCCGACGTGCTCGAGCACCAGTTCCGAACCTTCGGCAATCGACGCGGCCACAAGGAAGAACGCCGACGACGAGATGTCGCCCGGCACTTCAATGTGGGTCGCGGTCAGCTTGTGGCCGGACTCGACCGATGCGGTCGCGCCATTGACGGTGACCGGGTAGCCGAAGCCGCGCAGCATGCGCTCGGTGTGATCGCGAGTCGGTGCCGGCTCGGTGACGGTGGTCTTGCCTTCAGCGTACAGACCCGCAAGCAACAGGCAGGATTTCACCTGGGCGCTGGCCATCGGCATGGTGTAAGTCAGACCCTTGAGCTTGTTGCCGCCACGAATGGTCATCGGTGGACGACCTTCAGCAGCGGTCTCGATCACGGCGCCCATTTCACGCAGCGGATTGGCCACGCGATTCATCGGACGCTTGGACAGAGAAGCATCGCCGGTCAGGGTGCTATCGAAGTTCTGCGCAGCCAAAAGGCCAGACAGCAGACGCATCGAGGTACCGGAGTTGCCCAGATAGATCGGGCCCGGCGCAGGCTTCAGGCCATGCAGGCCGACGCCGTGGATGGTCACACGACCGTGGTGCGGACCTTCGATGACGACACCCATGTCGCGGAAAGCCTGCAAGGTCGCCAGAGCGTCTTCGCCCTCGAGGAAACCTTCCACTTCGGTGACGCCTTCGGCCAGGGAACCGAGCATGATCGAACGGTGGGAAATCGATTTGTCGCCCGGTACACGAATCCGCCCAGTCAGGCGGCCACCAGGTTGTGCCAGGAAAATCAGATCGTTGGAATTCATAGCGTCCACATAGGCCCGGCGGGCCAGGATTTTACTGAAATGCTCGCGGGCAACCCGGGCGCGCGTGAACACGCCCAATAATTGGTGCCCATCCCCTGCATCGACCGCGTCGCGCAAGGCGTCGAGGTCGCTGCGAAATGTATCGAGTGTGCGCAGGACAGCTTCGCGGTTGGCGAGGAAGATGTCGTGCCACATGACCGGGTCGCTTCCGGCGATTCTTGTGAAATCGCGGAAACCGCCCGCAGCGTAACGGAAGATCTCAAGATTTTCATTGCGTTTGGCCAACGAATCGACCAAACCGAACGCCAGCAAGTGCGGCAGATGGCTGGTCGCCGCCAGCACTTCGTCATGACGCTCGACCTGCATGTGCTCGACGTCGGCGCCCAATTCGCGCCACAACCGGTCAACCACTGCCAGCGCGGCCGGATCGGTCTGATCCAGCGGCGTCAGAATCACTTTATGACGACGGAACAGTTCGGCATTGGAGGCTTCCACCCCGCTCTGCTCGGAACCGGCGATCGGATGCCCCGGCACGAAGCGCGTCGGCATGCCGCCAAACGCCTCGGTCGCCGCGCGCACCACATTGCCCTTGGCGCTGCCGACGTCGGTCAGAATCGCTTGCCCCAGGTCCATGCCCGCCAACAGCGCGAGCAGTTTCTCCATGGCCAGGATCGGCACCGCCAGCTGAATCACGTCAGCGCCTTGGCAAGCCGCCGCCAGGTCTTCTTCGCAGCGATCCACCACGCCTAACTCGACCGCCAGCTTGCGCGACTGCGGGTCGAGATCGACCCCGACCACTTCGCGACACAGACCGCTTTCACGCAGGCCTTTGGCAAACGAACCGCCGATCAAGCCCAGACCAACCACCACCAGGCGACCGATCATAGGTTGCGCAGATTGCAGTGCAGTGACATCAACCACGAGCCATAACCTTGGTCAGCGCCTCGAGGAAGCGGCTGTTTTCTGCCGGCAAACCGATGGTGATACGCAGGTGGTTCGGCATGCCGTAATTGGCCACCGGACGCACGATCACCCCTTCACGCAGCAACCCCTCGAACACTGGCGCCGCTACGCGACCCAGATCGACACAGATGAAGTTGCCTTTGGATGGAATCCAGCTCAACCCCAGCTCGCGGAAACCCGCTTGCAGCTGCTGCATGCCGGACTCGTTCAGGCGGCGGCTTTCGGCCAGGTACTCGACGTCTTGCAGAGCCGCACAAGCGGCGGCCAGCGCGAGGCTGTTGACGTTGAACGGCTGACGCACGCGGTTCAGCACATCGGCGACGATGGCCGAGGACAAGCCGTAACCGACCCGCAGCGACGCCAGACCATAAGCTTTGGAGAAGGTGCGCGAGACCAGCAGGTTCGGGTAGGCCGCCAGATAATCCAGGCCGTCCGGCAAGTCGCTGCCTTCGGCGTACTCGATGTAGGCCTCGTCCAGCACCACCAGCACATGGGCCGGCACGTCCTGCAGGAAATCATCCAGCGCCTGGGCGTCGAACCAGGTCCCGGTCGGGTTGTTCGGGTTGGCGATGAACACCACACGAGTATCGGCATCGATCGCGGCGAGCATGGCCGACAGATCATGCCCCCAGTCTTTGGCCGGGATCACTTTTGCCTGGGCACCGACGGCCTGGGTGACGATCGGATAGACCGCAAACGCATGGGCGCTGAACACCGCGTTCAGGCCTGGCGCCAGATAGGCACGTGCCACCAGCTCCAGAATGTCGTTGGAGCCATTGCCCAGCGTTACCTGGTTGAGCTCGACGCGGCACTGATCGGCCAGCAGGGTCTTGAGCGCAAAACCGTTGCCGTCCGGATAGCGGGTCAGCTCGGTCAGCGCTTCGCGGATCGCTGCCAATGCCTTGGGACTGGCGCCCAACGGGTTTTCGTTGCTTGCCAGTTTGACGATATTGGCCGGATCGAGGTTCAGCTCACGGGCCAGTTCGTCCACGGGCTTGCCCGGAACGTAAGGCGAAAGTTGTTGCACGCCCGGCTGTGCCAGAGCGAGGAAGTTGCCACTCATTTGCTACCGCCCTTAGAGAACTGCTTTCGGGTAGGAACCCAGCACTTTGAGTGCTACTGCTTCCTGACTGATCTTTTCCAGTACACCTTTGACCAGTGGGTCGCGGTGGTGGCCGACGAAGTCGATGAAGAACACGTAGGTCCATTTACCGCTGCGCGACGGACGAGTCTCGATGCGCGTCAGGTCGATGCCGTTGTCATGGAACGGCACCAGCAACTCATGGAGCGCGCCGGGTTTGTTGCTCATGGACACGATGATCGAGGTCTTGTCGTCGCCGGTCGGCGGTACTTCCTGGCTGCCGATCATCAGGAATCGCGTGGAGTTGTCCGGACGATCCTCGATTTTTTCGGCCAGACGAGTCAACCCGTACAGACTGGCGGCCATGTCGCCAGCGATCGCCGCCGAGTTCCACTCACCCTTGACCCGCTTGGCCGCTTCGGCGTTGCTCGAAACCGCCACGCGCTCGACATTCGGGTAATGGGCGTCCAGCCACTTGCGGCACTGGGCCAGGGACTGGGCGTGGGAATAGATGCGGCTGATGCTGTCGGTCTTGGTGTTTTCACCCACCAACAGGTGATGGTGAATCCGCAGCTCAACTTCGCCACAAATCACCATGTCGTGTTCGAGGAAGCTGTCGAGGGTGTGGTTGACCGCGCCCTCGGTGGAGTTTTCCACCGGGACCACGCCAAAGTTCACCGCACCGGCCGCGACTTCACGGAACACTTCGTCGATCGCCGCCATCGGCTTGCTGATCACGGCGTGACCGAAGTGCTTCATGGCTGCGGCTTGGGTGAAGGTGCCTTCAGGGCCGAGGTAAGCCACTTTCAGCGGCTGCTCGAGGGCCAGGCACGAGGACATGATTTCGCGGAACAGCCGCGCCATCTCTTCGTTGCCCAGCGGCCCCTGGTTACGCTCCATCACACGCTTGAGCACCTGGGCTTCACGCTCAGGACGATAGAACACCGGCACTTCGCCTTCGGCCAGCGAGGCCATCTTTACTCGCGCAACTTCCTGGGCGCAACGTGCGCGCTCACTGATCAGCTCCAGGACTTTTTCGTCCAGAGCATCAATGCGCAGGCGCAGTGCCTTGAGTTCTTGCTCAGACATTAGCCGTGTTCCTTCTCGAACTCTGCCATGTACGAAACCAGTGCGTTGACCGCAACGATATCGACGGCGTTATAGATGGAGGCACGCATGCCGCCCACGGAACGGTGGCCTTTGAGGTTCAACAGGCCACGTTCGTCGGCACCGGCCAGGAACGGCTTGTCGAGACGATCGTCGGCCAGACGGAACGGCACGTTCATCCACGAGCGGTCCGACTTGTTGATCGGGTTGCTGTACAAGCCGCTGGCGTCGATGAAGTCATACAGCGTGCGCTGCTTGACTTCATTGAGCTTGCCGATGGCTTCGACGCCACCCTGCTCTTTCAGCCACTCGAACACCAGGCCGGACAAGTACCAGGCCAGGGTTGGCGGGGTGTTGTACATCGAGCCGTTATCGGCCGCGACCTTGTAGTTGAGCATGGTCGGGCAAATGGAACGGGCGTGACCGAGCAGGTCTTCGCGCACGATGTTCACGACAATGCCGCTCGGGCCGATGTTTTTCTGCGCGCCGGCGTAGATCATGCCGAAGCGCGAAACATCCACCGGACGCGAGAGAATGTCCGAGGACATGTCGGCGACCAGCGGCACATCGCCGGTTTCCGGGATCCATTGGAATTCCAGGCCGCCAATGGTTTCGTTCGGTGCGTAGTGAACGTAGGCCGCGTCTTTGGACAGCTTCCATTCGTTCTGGCCGGGGATAGCGAAATAGTCGTAAGGCTTGGCGGTGGCGGCAACGTTGACGTGGCCGTAGCGCGAGGCTTCTTCGATAGCTTTCTGCGACCAGATACCGGTGTCGATATAGTCGGCGGTGCCGCTTTCCGGCAACAGGTTCAGAGGAATCTGAGCAAATTGCTGGCTCGCGCCACCTTGCAGGAACAGCACTTTATAGTTCGAGGGGATATTCAGCAGATCACGCAGATCCTGCTCGGCCTTGGTGGCAATGGACACGAACTCATCGCTGCGATGGCTCATTTCCATGACCGACAGACCCTTGCCGTGCCAATCAAGGAGTTCACCCTGGGCGCGCTTCAGGACAGCTTCGGGAAGCGCCGCAGGACCGGCACAGAAGTTATAGGCTCTCTTGCTCACATCCAATCTCGCTCTGATTTGGTGGTCACTTAAATCTTTCGGTCTGCGGATGATCGTTCCCACGCTTTGCGTGGGAATGCATCCAATGACGCTCTGCGTCATGGGACGCGGAGCGTCCCGAGCGGCATTCCCACGCAGAGCGTGGGAACGATCCTGTGCAGTGTCGCAAATTTTCAAACAGAACAAACAACAAGGGGGCGAATCTTCATCCACCCCCTGCTTGCCCGCTTACTCTTGCGGCTCTTCGTCAGCGGCGGCGTCGAGTTGCTGGTCTTCGGCAACGTCGTCGATCACGACTTCACCGTCGAACACTGCACCCTCTTCACCTTCAAGCCCTTCGCCTTCCAGCTCTTCGCCTTCGACTTCCGACGGCTCTTGAACCCGCTCCAGGCCCACCAGCGTTTCATCGCTGGCCAGCTTGATCAAGGTTACGCCCTGGGTGTTACGACCCAGGCTGGAGACTTCGTCGACACGGGTACGAACCAAAGTACCCTGGTCGGAAATCAGCATGATTTCCTCGCCGTCGAGCACCTGGACTGCGCCGACCAGACGGCCGTTACGCTCGTTGCTGACCATGGCGATAACGCCCTGACCGCCACGCTTGTACTCAGGGAACTCGGTGATCGCGGTGCGCTTGCCGAAACCACGCGCCGAAGCGGTGAGGATCTGGCTGCCTTCTTCCGGGATCAGCATGGAAATCAGCTTCTGGCCTTCCGGCAGACGCATACCGCGGACACCGCGAGCGGTACGGCCCATGGCGCGAACGTCGGTTTCCTTGAAGCGAGTCACCTTGCCGCCGTCGGAGAACAGCATGACTTCACGCTCGCCATCGGTAATAGCGGCAGAGATCAGTACGTCGCCTTCGTCCAGCTCCAGCGCGATCAGGCCGACGCTGCGTTGACGGCTGAAGGATTCCAGCGGGGTCTTCTTCACGGTGCCTTTGGCAGTGGCCATGAAGATGAAGTGACCTTCGGTGTATTCCTCGACCGGCAGCATGGTGGTGATGTATTCATCACTGTCCAGCGGCAGCAGGTTGACCAGCGGACGACCACGGGCAGCGCGGGACGCTTCCGGGATTTCGTAGGTTTTCAGCCAGTACACTTTGCCTTTGCTGGAGAACAGCAGCAGCGTGGTGTGGCTGTTGGCGACCAACAGGTGAGCGATGTAGTCCTCATCCTTGACGCCGGTGGCCGATTTGCCTTTACCGCCACGACGCTGAGCCTGGTACGCAGCCAATGGCTGGGTCTTGGCGTAGCCACCGTGGGAAATGGTCACGACGCGCTCTTCTTCCGGGATCATGTCGCCCAGGGTCAGGTCGAGACGGGCATCGAGAATCTCGGTGCGACGCACATCGCCGTACTCGGCGCGGATCACTTCCAGCTCTTCGCGGATCACTTCCATCAGGCGCGTGGCGCTGCTGAGGATGCGGATCAGCTCGCCGATCTGGTTGAGGATCTCTTGATACTCGGCCAGCAGCTTTTCGTGTTCCAGACCGGTCAGACGGTGCAGGCGCAGCTCCAGAATGGCTTGCGCCTGTTCCGGCGACAGGAAGTACTTGCCGTCGCGCAGACCGTATTGCGGATCCAGGGTCTCTGGACGGCAAGAATCGGCGCCGGCACGTTCGACCATCGCAACTACAGCGGAAGATTCCCAGGCAGTGCTGATCAGCGCTTCCTTGGCTTCCGACGGCGTTGGCGAGGCCTTGATCAGGGCGATGACCGGGTCGATGTTCGACAGGGCAACCGCTTGACCTTCCAGAATGTGACCACGTTCGCGCGCTTTACGCAGTTCGAACACGGTACGGCGGGTAACCACTTCACGACGGTGACGAACGAACGCTTCCAGCAGGTCCTTGAGGTTCAGGATCCGCGGACGGCCGTCGATCAGCGCGACGATGTTGATACCGAACACCGCTTGCAGCTGGGTCTGGGCGTAGAGGTTGTTGAGGATCACCTCAGGCACTTCACCGCGACGCAGTTCGATCACAACGCGCATACCGTCCTTGTCGGACTCGTCGCGCAGTTCGGTGATGCCTTCGAGCTTCTTCTCTTTGACCAGTTCGGCGATCTTCTCGATCAGACGCGCCTTGTTCAACTGGTAAGGGAGTTCGGTGATGACGATCTGCTGACGACCACCGACCTTGTCGATGTCTTCGATCATCGAGCGGGCACGCATGTAAATGCGCCCGCGACCGGTGCGGTAGGCTTCGATGATGCCGGCGCGACCGTTGATGATCGCGGCGGTCGGGAAGTCCGGACCGGGAATGTATTGCATCAGCTCATCGACGGTCAGTTCCGGGTTGTCGATGAGTGCCAGGCAACCGTCGATGACTTCACCGAGGTTGTGTGGCGGGATGTTGGTCGCCATGCCCACGGCGATACCGCTGGAGCCGTTGACCAGCAGGTTGGGAATACGGGTCGGCATGACCGCCGGGATCATTTCGGTGCCGTCGTAGTTCGGCACCCAGTCCACGGTTTCTTTGTGCAGGTCAGCGAGCAGCTCGTGCGCCAGCTTGGTCATGCGCACTTCGGTGTATCGCATGGCCGCGGCGTTGTCGCCGTCCACCGAACCGAAGTTGCCCTGACCGTCTACCAGCAGGTAACGCAGCGAAAATGGCTGCGCCATCCGAACGATGGTGTCGTACACCGCGGTATCACCGTGAGGGTGATACTTACCGATCACGTCACCGACAACACGGGCAGATTTCTTGTACGGCTTGTTGAAGTCGTTGCCCAGCTCGCTCATCGCGAACAGCACACGCCGGTGCACGGGCTTCAAGCCATCGCGCGCATCCGGCAGTGCCCGCCCGACAATCACGCTCATCGCGTAGTCGAGGTAGGACTGCTTCAGCTCGTCTTCGATATTGACCGGGAGGATTTCTTTGGCCAGTTCGCCCATGAGAAGCCTGATTCCTTTTTCTGGTGAAACTTCGTCACATCCATATGGGACGAACGAAGCTCGCCGATGCAGACTGAGTGCCGTGCACCGACTTACGACAAATCAACGAGTTATGCCATGGATCTGCGCAGTAAAGGCAGCCACATCAGGCTACCCTGGAAACCGCCGGATGTTATCACAAGAGCCGCCACGCACCTATCCCCCAGATGCGCATGGAGCATAGTTAGTTGACCGGTGACAGGCTTGAAAGGGACGAGAGGGGCTTAGAGCCGTGTTGAAAGAAGAATCAGGGGCTTGATCAGCGATATTTGTTGACTGTCAGGGCCTCTTCGCGAGCAAGCCCGCTCCCACACTGGACCGGTGTCGCATACAAATTCTGCGATCGACTCGGCCCAATGTGGGAGCGGGCTTGCTCGCGAAGGCGATTTATCAGGCGCCAGATACCTTTAATGCAGACGCTTACGGCACATCAACTGCGCCATTTTCGCCGTATCCGGCCGTTCGACGATGCCTTTTTCGGTGACGATTACATCAATCAGGTCAGCCGGGGTCACATCGAACACCGGGTTGAATGCATCGACATCCGCCCCGAGCCGCTTGCCACCGACTTCCAGCAACTCGCGACCATCGCGCTCTTCGATGGGAATCTCATCGCCACTGGCCAGGTTCATGTCGATGGTCGAACTCGGCGCCACTACCATGAAGCGCACGCCGTGGTGCATGGCGTTGACCGCCAGTTGGTAGGTGCCGATCTTGTTCGCCACATCACCATTGGCGGTGATCCGGTCAGCACCGACGATCACCCAGGTCACACCCTTGGTTTTCATGATGTGCGCGGCGGCGGAATCGACATTGAGGGTCACCGGAATGCCTTCATTGGCCAATTCCCATGCGGTCAATCGCGAACCCTGCAGCCATGGGCGGGTTTCGTCGGCGTAGACGCGCTCGACCATGCCTTCGATGAACGCCCCGCGAATCACCCCCAGCGCCGTGCCGAAGCCGCCGGTGGCCAGTGCGCCGGTGTTGCAGTGCGTGAGGATCGCCTGGGCGTTGCCCTGATGCTTGCGGATCAAGTCCACGCCCAACTGAGCCATGGTCAGGTTGGCTTCGCGATCACTTTCATGGATGGCGATGGCTTCGGCCTCCAGCGCCGCCAGAGGGTCTGTGTCTTCCTTGAGGCGGTCCAGGCGGTCGCGCATGCGACTCAAAGCCCAGAACAGATTAACCGCTGTTGGACGGGAATCGGCCAGTAACGCGTAATCCTCTTCCCACGCGGCCTGCCAGTCACCGCCCTCGGCAATGCGGGCGCGGGCCGACAGCACCATGGCATACGCCGCACTGATGCCAATGGCCGGCGCGCCGCGCACCACCATTGAGCGAATGGCCTCAGCCACGCCCGCGGCGCTGGTGTAGGCGATCCAGGTTTCCTCGAATGGCAAAATACGCTGATCCAGCAGATACAGGGCGCCATCACGCCAATCGATGGCCTTCACCTTCTCCGCAGCCAACAGTCGATCGCGCATCCCCATACCCCGCACTCATGAACAAAAACCGCCGATTATAGCGAGCCCCCCGCGAAGACGCTCGGGTATACTTCGCCATCCTTTACAAAAGCACTGGAACCGACTTTCGATGCCGACCCCCACCGCTGCGCTCGACCTGTTATTGCTGCCGACCTGGCTGGTACCTGTCGAACCGGCTGGCGTGGTCCTTAAAGAGCATGCCTTGGGCATCCGCGACGGTCGTATCGTATTTATCGGCCCGCGCGCAGCAGCCTTGAAGTTTAACGCAACCGAAGTCCGCGAATTGCCGGACATTCTGCTCAGCCCCGGCCTGATCAATGCTCACGGGCATGCGGCAATGACGCTGTTCCGCGGCCTGGCCGACGATCTGCCGCTGATGACCTGGCTGGAAAAGCACATTTGGCCCGCTGAAGCCAAATGGGTAGACGAGGCGTTCGTACGCGACGGCACCGACCTGGCCATCGCCGAGCAGATCAAAGGCGGCATCACCTGTTTCTCCGACATGTATTTCTTCCCGAAGGTTGCCAGCGAACGCGTACATAACAGCGGCATTCGCGCCCAGATCGCCATTCCGATCCTCGATTTCCCGATTCCAGGCGCCGCCACGGCGGATGAAGCCATTCGTCAGGGCGTTGAATTATTCGGTGATCTCAAGCATCACGAGCGGATCAAAGTCACCTTTGGGCCCCATGCACCCTACACCGTGGGCGACGAAACCCTGGAAAAAATCCGGGTGATCGCCGAAGAACTGGACGCCTCGATTCATATGCACGTCCACGAAACTGCTTTCGAAGTGCAGCAGTCGGTCGAGCAGTGCGGCGAACGCCCGTTGGCCCGCCTCGGTCGCCTGGGCCTGCTCGGGCCGCGCCTGCAGGCCGTTCACATGACCCAGATCAGCGATGAAGACCTGATGCTGCTGGTAGAAAGTAACACCCATGTGATTCATTGCCCGGAGTCGAACCTG
Organism: Pseudomonas sp. GW822-FHT02E03; assembly: GCF_058802325.1. Lineage (NCBI taxonomy): Bacteria > Pseudomonadati > Pseudomonadota > Gammaproteobacteria > Pseudomonadales > Pseudomonadaceae > Pseudomonas > Pseudomonas sp. GW822-FHT02E03. The sequence continues at coordinate 186,853 of NZ_JBXAOA010000005.1, forward strand.
AAACTGGCCAGCGGTTTCTGCCCGATCGAGCGTTTGTGGCGGGCCGGGGTCAATGTGGCGGTCGGCACCGATGGCTCGGCCAGCAATAATGACCTCGACCTGCTCGGCGAAACCCGCACCGCTGCGTTGCTGGCCAAGGCCGTCGCCGGGTCGGCCACGGCGCTGGACGCCCATCGCGCCCTGCGCATGGCCACGCTCAATGGCGCTCGCGCGCTGGGCATCGAAGCTGAAACGGGTTCGCTGGAAGTCGGTAAAGCGGCGGACATCGTCGCGTTCGACCTGTCGGGCCTGGCGCAGCAACCGGTCTACGACCCGGTTTCGCAACTGATCTATGCCACTGGCCGCGACTGCGTGAAACACCTTTGGGTCGCCGGCAAGCAACTGCTCGACGACCGCCGCCTGACCCGCCTGGATGAGGCGCAGCTGTGCGCCACCGCCAAGGCCTGGGGCCAGCGCATCAGCGGCCATACCGAATCGTAAGCACCGAATTGTAAGCACCCTGGACCAAAACCGGGGCAACAGGATTTTTCAAGTTTTAGAGGACTGACACCATGAGCAACGTCGACTACGCCGAAATCGCCAAATTTGAAGCCCTGGCCCATCGCTGGTGGGACCGCGAAAGCGAGTTCAAACCGCTGCACGACATCAACCCGCTACGGGTCAACTGGATCGATGAGCGGGTCCATCTGGCCGGTAAGAAAGTCCTCGACGTCGGTTGCGGCGGCGGCATCCTCAGCGAAGCCATGGCTCAACGCGGCGCGACCGTAATGGGCATCGACATGGGCGAAGCGCCGCTGGCCGTCGCTCAGCTGCACCAACTGGAATCCGGCGTGAGCGTCGAGTACCGGCAGATCACCGCCGAAGCGCTGGCTGAAGAAATGCCTGAGCAATTCGACGTGGTCACCTGCCTGGAAATGCTCGAACACGTGCCGGACCCGTCGTCGGTGATCCGCGCCTGTTTCAAGATGGTCAAACCGGGCGGCCAGGTGTTCTTCTCCACCATCAACCGCAACCCGAAGGCCTATCTGTTCGCCATCGTCGGCGCCGAATACATCATGAAGTTGCTGCCGCGCGGCACCCACGACTTCAAGAAGTTCATCCGCCCCTCCGAGCTTGGCGCCTGGAGCCGCATGGCCGGCCTGACCGTCAAGGACATCATCGGCCTGACCTACAATCCGTTGACCAAGCATTACAAACTGGCGGCCGATGTGGACGTCAATTACATGATCCAGACCCTGCGCGAGGAGTAAGCCGATGCGTATCAGAGCGGTCCTTTTCGACATGGACGGCACCCTGCTCGACACTGCGCCGGATTTCATCGCCATCTGCCAGGCGATGCGCGCTGATCGTGGTTTGCCGCCAATCAACACTCAACACATTCGCGATGAAATTTCCGGCGGCGCCAAGGCGATGGTCGCCGCAAACTTTTCCATGGACCCGGAATCGCCGGGGTTCGAGGAACTGCGTCAGGAATTCCTCGACCGCTACCTCAAGGGTTGCGCGGTCCACAGCCATCTGTTCGACGGCATGGCCCAGGTGCTGGAAAAAATCGAAAAGGCCAACCTGATCTGGGGCGTGGTCACCAACAAACCGGTGCGTTTCGCCGAGCCGATCATGCAGCAACTGGGCCTGGCCGACCGTTCGAAAGTGCTGATTTGCCCCGATCATGTGAAGAACAGCAAACCGGATCCGGAGCCGTTGATCCTGGCGTGCAAGATGCTCGACCTGGACCCGGCCAGCGTGCTGTTTGTCGGCGATGACCTGCGGGACATCGAGTCCGGCCGCGATGCTGGTACCAAAACCTGCGCGGTGACCTACGGCTATATTCACCCGGACGATAACCCTAAGCACTGGGGCGCGGACGTAGTGATCGATCATCCGCTGGCGTTGCTCGAGGTGCTGGATAACGCTTTGTGCAGTTGCTGAACACAGAGGCTTTTGTGGCGAGGGAGCTTGCTCCCGCTGGGCTGCGAAGCGGCCCCCTCTATCTATGAACGCATTCTTTCAGGCACACCGCATTTGCAGGTTTTACGACTGCTTCGCAGCCGAGCGGGAGCAAGCTCCCTCGCCACAAGTACGATGCCTGCCTGTTGAATTGTTGTGAGGTTTTTTATGTTTGATTATTCCGCCCGCCCTGACTTGCTCAAGGACCGGGTCATCCTGGTCACCGGCGCTGGCCGTGGCATCGGTGCTGCCGCTGCAAAAACCTACGCCGCCCACGGCGCCACCGTGCTGTTGCTGGGCAAGACCGAGGCCAACCTGACTCAGGTCTATGACGAAATCGAAGCGGCCGGGCATCCACAACCGGCCGTGATTCCGTTCAACCTGGAAACCGCACTGCCTCATCAATACGATGAACTGGCAGCCATGATCGAGACCGAGTTCGGCCACCTCGACGGCTTGCTGCACAACGCATCGATCATCGGTCCACGCACCCCGATCGAGCAGTTGTCCGGCGAGAATTTCATGCGCGTCATGCACGTCAACGTCAACGCCATGTTCATGCTCACCAGCACCCTGCTGCCACTGCTCAAGCTGTCTCAGGACGCCTCAGTGGTGTTCACCTCCAGCAGCGTCGGTCGCAAGGGTCGTGCGTATTGGGGCGCTTACGGCGTTTCCAAGTTCGCCACCGAAGGCCTGATGCAAACCCTGGCCGACGAAGTAGACACCGTGGCACCGGTGCGCTCCAACAGCATCAACCCCGGCGCCACCCGCACCAGCATGCGCGCTCAGGCCTACCCCGGTGAAAATCCTCTGAACAATCCGACACCCGAGGAGATCATGCCGGTCTACCTTTACCTCATGGGTCCGGACAGCACCGGCATCAATGGTCAGGCATTCAACGCTCAGTAGTGTCCGTGCGTCGCTTTTCTGCCGCGACGGCTTCCCGCCGCGGCATTCAAACCCGGTGGTAACTACCCCTGCTTCAAGTCAAATAAATGTCACCGCGCTGCGCAAATCCCCGCGCACAACCTTCCAGCATTTTGATTTTTAAAGCTTTTTATTCGACTGAACCGAATGGCATGACTTTCGCTCTAACTTTGCTCAGACACGCCGTGTGAAAGCAGACGAGGCGGAGCTTGAGCCGAGAGGTTACTAATCTTCGGCAAAGCGGACTAAACTCGTGCCAAATGTCCTACGGGACTGATGGACCAGTATGACGCGCAGCCCAAAGCCGCTCTCACCCAGCCTGTAAGACAGCCTTACTGCTTAGGGGCTCACGCCATATGAAATCACCTTCCCAGACCAACGCAATTGACTTCGACAGTGCCAAATTGCAACGCCTGGGCTTTGGTCAGCAGCCTCCCCTCCTGGAGCGGCCCGTCAGTCTTGCGCAGTTGCGCCAAGCGCTGGGCCTGCAACTGCAAACCAGTCTTGAGCCGCAACGCATTCTCGGACTTTTCTTCCGTGAAATTCAGCGCCTGGTGCCGCTGGATGCCTTGAGTTACGAACATCAGCCCAGCGACTTGCGCCTGCAATTCGGTGCACGGGGTCATCATTCAATCAGCTACAGCCTCAGCCATGAAGGCGAGCAATTGGGTGAGCTGGTGTTCCGTCGCAATCAGCGTTTCAGCGAACAGGAACAGGGCAACCTGGAGTCACTGTTGTCGACCCTGCTCTTCCCCATGCGAAACGCCCTGCTCTACCGAGCGGCGACCCAAAGTGCATTGCGTGATCCGCTGACCGATACCGGCAACCGCATCGCCATGGATCAGACGCTGGAACGGGAAATCGAGATGTCGCGGCGACACTCGCAGCCTTTATCGCTGCTGATGCTGGACATCGATCATTTCAAACAAATCAACGACACCTACGGGCACAGCGCCGGCGATGAAGTGCTGAAGGCCGTCGCAGCCTCGATCAAAAATCAGTTGCGCAACGTCGACATGGTGTTCCGCTTTGGTGGCGAAGAATTCCTGATTCTGCTGTCCAACACCAATCGGGAAGCTGCAGCCATGATCGGTGAGCGACTGCGGTTTGCGGCGCAGGCTCAGGACTATGAGGCCGAGGGCAAGATGATCGAGCTGACGGTCAGCATCGGTTGCTCGACGCTGCTTCCCGGCGAGTCTGCCGAGAGTCTGTTGCGACGGGCCGACAGTGCGTTGTATGTGGCCAAGCGCGAGGGGCGTAACCGGTTGGCAATGGCAGGCTGATATTTCAGCACCGCTGTATAACCAATGTGGGAGCGGGCTTGCTCGCGAAAGCGGTCTTACATTCAGCATCTCTGTTGAATGTTAAGCCCTCTTCGCGAGCAAGCCCGCTCCCACATTTGGTTTGTGTTGTTTTCAGGGGATCAGCTTTCAGCCAACGCCATCCGCTCACGGGCTACCGGGGTTTTCACTGCCAATTCCAACTGCATGCAACGTTCCAGGAACAGATACATGTAGTCGTAACTTTTGCAGACAGCCTGGCGCAATTCCACTTGCAGTGCTTTGCTCGGGTTCATGCCCGCCAAGGTGCAGATGATTTCCAACGCTTCCCATGGATGGGCATCGTCATACTGGGCATGCATCTTCAACCACTTCATGGCCCGCTTGCGATCTTCCTCGGGGAACGAGGCCGCATAGACGCCATTGGAGCAAACCAGGGCCGACCACTCCCCGGTCGCCCCCTCGATGGCATAGTTGGTGGCGGCGATGGCCACGATCAGCGAGTCCGACGAACTGGTGTGCCAGCACCAATGGCTCAAAGCGTGAAGCTCTGGTGCCACGTGTTGCGCTTGCAGATCTTCCAGGCTGATACCGTGGGCACGACTCCAGTGGACCCAGTAGTCGGCATGGTTCAATTCGACGCGAATGTTGCGCATCAGCCAGCGACGCGCCATGTCTTCGCCAGGGTGGCGCGCAAAACGGGTCTTGGTCAGGTTCTGTGCCATATATAAAGCGAACTGTTCGACCACCGGCCAGCCACCAATAAGGTACTGACGCATGGTTTTTGCACTGAGTCTGTTATCTCGCATGCGTTGATACAGTTCGTGTCCGACAACCCGGCGCTTGCTCTCGCTGCAATCCTGGATCAGTTGCTGAGCCCAGGCGGGATAACTTGCAGCTTCCATGAGTGGTCCGGTTCTGTTGAATGTATCGATCACTGTCGCGCTCCTTTTGATTGTGATTTTAAGATCAACAAGAGATTTCAACGGAACGTGCCCGGCGCCTTGAACAACAAGGATCGGGGCCTGGCAGGACGACTTTGCAAACTATCCCAGGTAAACAGATGCGGGCGTTCAATCACATACCCTTGAGCGTAATCCACTCCGATCTCCAGCAATGCCTGCTCGATCTGAGGTGTTTCAACGAACTCTGCAATCGTGCGCTTACCCATGACATGACCGATGTGATTGATCACTTCGACCATGGCGCGGTTAATCGGGTCGTCCAGCATATCCTTTACGAAACTCCCGTCGATCTTCAGGAAGTCTACAGGTAAATGTTTCAAGTAAGCGAATGAGGACATACCGGCACAAAAGTCATCTAGCGAAAAATGACAACCTAAACCTTTGAGTTCATTGATAAATTTAGTTGCGCTAGCCAGATTTGCAATCGCGCTGGTTTCTGTAATTTCAAAACAAATCATTTCAGGTGGAATTGAATATGCAACAAACTGTTCACGAAGGAAGTCCAGAAACGCCTCATCTCCGATAGTAATACCTGACAGATTTATCGCACACATGGCCAACGGCCCTTCGCGCTCTTCGGCGACGCACTGGGCAATGACTTTGAAAACGTTCTCCACCACCCAACGATCAATCGATGTCATCAAACCGTAACGCTCGGCGGCCGGAATGAAACTGTCCGGCAGAATCATGCGTCCCGCTTCGTCATGCAGGCGCAGCAGTATTTCGATATGCCCGCCGCCATGCTCACCAGGGCCAAGAGGCGCGATTTCCTGGGCGTACAGGCAGAAGCGGTCTTCTTCCAGCGCCACGTGCAGGCGCTGCACCCAGGCCATTTCGCCAAACCGCAAGGACAGCTCCGAGTCGTCGGCGTGATAGACCTGAACCCGGTTGCGGCCCTTTTCCTTGGCCATATAACAGGCCATGTCAGCGGCACGCAATGAAGCTTCAAGGGTGGCCGGACTCTGGACCACATGCACCAGGCCAATGCTCACGGTGGTCACGAACGGCCGGCCTTTCCAGACAAAATGCAGGTTCTGCACGGTCTGGCGCAGGCCTTCGGCGATTTTCTCGGCCGCTTGCGGCGCGCAGTTTTCCAACAGAACGCCAAACTCGTCACCCCCTAGCCGGGCCAGGGTGTCACCTTCGCGCAAACCTGATTGCAACAACGCACATATATGCCGCAACAACTCATCGCCCGCCGCATGACCGCAGGTGTCGTTGACCAGTTTGAATTGATCCAGGTCGAGAAACATCAAGGCGTGACGCCCCGCCTGGCGCGTCAGGTTATGCAGGGCCTGCTCCAGCCGATATTCGAACTCGCGGCGGTTGGCCAATCCGGTCAGAGCATCATGAGTCGCCTGCCACGACAGATTGGCGATGTATTGCCGCTCCTGGGTCATGTCATGCAGCACCAGCACAGTGCCACTGACCCTGCCCGTATTGCGGATCGGCGCGCCGACAAGAGTGACCGAAACCGTGCTGCCATCCAGACGCTGGATCAGTTTTGAATGCTCGCTGCCACCGCTGAGCTGACCGCTCAAAATGTGCTCGATCAAGGTAAAACCCTCGGCCTGAGCACTCTCGTCCAGCAGATTGAACAGCGCCGCCAATGGCAACCCCGCCGCCTGTTCGGCCTTCCAGTGAGTCAAGGCCTCGGCGGCCGGATTCATATAGACAATCGCGCCCTCGACGTCCGTGGTGATCACCCCGTCGCCAATCGATTGCAGAGTGATCTGTGCCCGGTCTTTCTCCAACTGCAAGGCATCGGCGAAGGCATGGCGCTGCTTGAGCAGTTTATGCGTACGCAACAGAGCTAACACAATCAAACCCAACGCAGTGGCCAGGTTTGTCACCAACAGCAGCCGGAGAATCACCCGTGAGCCTTCGCCCAAGGCATCGCTGAACGCTTTGGCGGCGGGCGTCACGCCATCGTTGATGGCAAAAATCTGCTCTCTCCAGCGTTTGACGTCGGCATCGGTGACCTGGCTATCGGCAATACGCTGATGCATCTCCCGCGCGACGTCATCGAGTCGCACCAGGTACGCGTCACCGACCGTCCACAGCTCGATGGCTTTTTCCAGGTAACTGAAATTCCGGAAATTGAGGTACAGCCAAATCAAACTGGAGACGTCGTCCGGGTGGTTGCCGCCCTTGAGGATCGCGATTCGCGCTGCCTCGATATTCGGTGGCTGATGGTCCAGCGCCAGACGCAATTCATGGCCACCCTGAGGCACCGCAATCGCGTTCTGGTATTTGAGAAAAATCGTTTCGTCGCGACTGTCGGCGTAGAGATTGAGGTAATAGATGGCGTCTTTCTGGCCCTTGGACCACAGGCTTTCCCCGCCGACGTAACCGCGAACCGCCGAAAGAACGTAAAGACTGACGCCTCCCAACAATGCCTGAAATAACACGACGGCGATAAAAGGCCAGACGATGCCCAACAACCGAGGGGTTGCGAGAGTCCTTTTTGGCTTCATGAGGTCCCTTGTCTTAACACTGCTCGATCGTCGTCCGGACGAAAACGCTACCGCTAGACTAGGATGGGTTCTCACTCTAGGCAAGCCGGGGAAGCTCATGCTCAACAGCAGCACAGTCCCGGCGATTCAGGGCTGCTCGTCTTCACGTGCTAATCCTTGCCGGGGAAAATACCCTGAACGTCCTGTGGCATTAATCTAGTGCTGCTGTAAATGCCCATAAAGCTTGGCGTACAAACCACCATCGGCAATCAGCTGCTGATGGTCGCCATCCTCGGCAACCTGACCACCGTCGAACACCAGCACTCGGTCAGCCTGCTTCACGGCCGACAACCGGTGCGCAATGATCAGCGTGGTGCGGTGACTCAAGAACCGCGCCAGCGCCTGGTGCAGGTTGTATTCGGTGGCCGCGTCCAGGGCGGACGTGGCCTCGTCGAGGATTACCACTTTGGGTTCGGCCAACACCATCCGCGCAATCGCCAGGCGTTGACGCTGCCCGCCGGATAAACGCACACCGGAGCGCCCGACAATACTGTCCAGGCCATTGGGCAATTCACGCACCGTATTGTGCAACTGAGCAATTTCCAATGCCTGCCAGCAGGCTTCATCGCTGCGTTCGCGGCCCATGGTCAGGTTGGCGCGCACGGTGTCGTTGAACAGTGCCGGGTGCTGCAAGACCACGGCGACATTTTCACGCACGGTTTCCAGGCCAATCTCTTCCTGAGTCGAACCACCGAAACGGATGGTGCCGGCCAGCGGTGTGTACAAGCCCAGCAGCAACTGCACCAAGGTGCTTTTACCACCGCCGCTGGCACCGACAATCGCGACTTTTTCACCGGGGGCAATCGACAGGTTCATTTGGTTCAGCACCAACTCGTCGCCGTAGCCGAAACTCAATCCCTGAACTTCGATGCCTACCGTGTCGCGCCCCTGAAACGGGTCGACACTGCCGTTGTATTGCGGCTCATCAGCACGGGCCAGCAACTCGTTGATGCGCGACAGCGCACCGCCAGCGGCGTAAAAGGCGTATTGCAGGTTGAGCAGTTGTTCCACCGGACCGATCATGAACCACAGGTAGCTGAACACGGCCAGCATCTGGCCGATGGACAGGTCGGAAAACAGCACGGTGAGCATGGCCGCGGCGCGAAAAATATCGATGCCGAACTGGAACAGCAAGCCGCTGGCGCGGTTCGATGCATCGGTTTTCCACTGCGAGCTGACCGCGTAATCGCGCACTTCACGCGCTCGCTGGCCCAGCCGTCCGAGGAAAAAGCCCTGACGATTACCGGCGCGCACTTCCTGGATGGCATCCAGGGTTTCGGTCAAGGCCTGGGTGAAGCGCGAGGTGCTGTCGTTCTCGAGTTTCTTCAGGTGTTTGACCCGCTTGCCCAACTGCACCGTGGCATAGATCACCAGCGGGTTGAACAGCAGGATCAGCAGCGCGAGTTTCCAGTGCATCCACATCAGGATCGAGGCGGTGCCCACCAGCGTCAGCATGGCCACAAGGAAACGACTGAGGGTTTCGCCGACGAATTTGTCCACTGTGTCCAGGTCGGTGACCAGGTGCGTAGTCACCGTGCCGCTGCCCAGGCTTTCGTATTCGCCCAGCGAGATGCATTTGAGTCGCTCGATCAGCCGCACCCGAATCCGATACACGATGTCCTTGGCCAACGCCGCAAACAATTTCGCCTGCACCACGTTGAACAACAACGCGGCACAGCGCAATGCCAGGGTCACCAGCAGCATCAGGCCAATGTAACCCGCAGCTTTCTGCCAGACGTCGGGCAGCGCGTGGTTCATGATTTTCAGCGCGGCGTCGCCGTGGCCCAGCAGCACTTCATCCACCAGCAACGGCAACAGCAAGGGGATCGGCACGCTGCACAGCGTTGCCAATACCGCGACGCCGTTGGCGATCCACAGGGATTTTTTATGGTGAAGGGCCAGGCGACGGATTTCTGCCCAGCTCAGACGGTCGACACGTGCAGGGGCTGGAACGTCGTCGGGCAGATCATGCACAGGCAGCGCGCTCCAGCCAGCGGCCGAGCAACGGTGACAACACACTCAGAGGCTGATACCCATTGGTCAGCAACGCCAACTGACCATTACGCTCTGCCAGCAAGGTCGGGAAACCGGCAATGCCCAGGTCCTGAACCCAGGTGAAATCGGCAGCGGTGGCGGCGTGCTGATCGGCACGGTCGAACGCGGCGGCGAACTCGATGCGCGGCAAACCGGCCTGCTCCGCCAGCTCCACCAACACGCTGGCGCGGGTGACATCACGCCCCTCGGCATAGAACGCATGCTGGATCAGCCCGAGCAGTTTCCAGGCGCAATCCGGTGCCAGACTGCGCGCCGTCACCAGCGCCCGACAGGCAGGCTCGGTGTCGTAGACAAACCCGTCGGGCAGCGCGCCTTCAAACTTGAACGGTTGGCCAGTAGCCTCGTGGACCGCCTGCCAGTGCTCAAGGATATAGCGCCGGGTAGTCGGCTCCAGCGCCGAGCCGCTGCCGGTGCGCAAACCGCCGACGACCAAATGCACGTCTACCCCCGCCACCTGCGCCTGCTCGACCAGCGCATTGGCCACTGGCGCAAAGCCCCAGCACCAGGAACACATCGGATCCATCACATAGAGCAGGCGACGTGCGGACATGGTTCAAGCCTCGGAAGGAGTTTGCTTGTAGTTGTAACCAATCGGGTGCGGCAGGTTGCGCGCCTTGGCCAGTTCGATCTGCTTCTGCCGGTCGATGGCACTGCGACGGGTTTTCTCGCTCAGCTTATCCCAGCAATGCGGGCAACTGATGCCGGCCACATAGTGCTCGGACGCGCGGTCTTCGACGCTGACAGGCGTACGACAGGCATGACATTGATCGTAGTCGCCTTCGCTGAGGTCGTGGCGCACGGTCACGCGGTTATCGAACACGAAGCAGTCGCCCTGCCATTTGGTTTCTTCCTGCGGCACCTCTTCGAGGTACTTCAGAATGCCGCCCTTGAGGTGATAGACCTCATCGAAACCCTGGCTGAGCATGTAGCTCGACGCCTTTTCGCAGCGAATGCCGCCGGTGCAGAACATCGCGACTTTCTTGTGCACGGCCGGGTCGAAATGGGCTTTGATGTAGTCGGGGAATTCGCGAAAACTGGTGGTCTTCGGATCGATGGCGCCTTCGAAGGTGCCAATCGAGACTTCGTAATCGTTGCGGGTGTCGATCAGCAGCACTTCGGGATCACTGATCAGCGCATTCCAGTTTTGCGGATCCACATAGGTGCCGACCTTTTTGTTCGGGTCCACGCCTTCAACGCCCAAGGTGACGATTTCTTTCTTGAGTTTGACTTTGGTGCGGTAGAACGGCTGCTCGTCGCAGTACGACTCTTTGTGGTCGATGTCGTCCATGCGCGGGTCGTTCTTGAGCCAGGCCATCAGCCCGTCAATGCCTTCGCGGCTGCCGGACACGGTGCCGTTGATGCCTTCTTCGGCGATCAGCAGCGTGCCTTTGATGCCGTTGTCGACCATCGCTTGCAGCAGCGGCTCGCGCAGGGCGACGTAATCTTCCAGGGTGACGAACTTATACAGTGCCGCCACGACAATCTGTTGTGTCATGGGTAATTCTCCAGGTGGCTACCCTCGTAAGGGGTGAACCGGATGCGAAAAAAAACGCGCCGGGTGAGCGGCGCGTTGCGGATTCTAGCAAAAACCGTGTGGCTTTAGGACTGCGAGATGCCTTTGTGGCGAGGGAGCTTGCTCCCGCTCGGCTGCGAAGCAGTCGTAATGCTGGCGACTGCACTCTTTCAGACAGGACGCTGTTGCAGGTTTTAGGACTGCTTCGCAGTCCAGCGGGAGCAAGCTCCCTCGCCACAACAGCCCTTCAGCCCGTCAGCCCGTCACATTAATGTTTGCTACCGCCAGCACAGGTCGGCGAAGCCGGGGCCGCGTCGATCTGTGCCCATTCTTGCGGTGTGTAGGTGTGCAGCGCCAACGCATGGAACTCGCCCATCAGTTCGCCCAAAGTGCCGTACACCTTCTGGTGACGCTTGACGCGATTGAGGCCTTCAAACTGCTGGCTGACCACCACGGCTTTGAAGTGGGTCTGCAACCCACGGCTGTGCATGTGGCTTTCATCCAGCACTTGCAGGTGCTCGGGCTGTAACAGCCCGAGCGTTGATTCGATGCGTTGTTGCATGGTCATCCCGAACTCCGCTTAAGGCTTTTTCTTGGCAGGAGCGGCGCCTTTAGGCTCCAGCTCGGCCGTCATGTCAGCCAGCAGTTTGTTGACCACAGGCACCGCGCTTTCCAGCTTGGCCTGGGTCATCTGGGCCGATTGCTGAGTCAGCTGCGGCATTTTTTCCAGGACTTTCTTGCCCAATGGAGACTGGTAGAACGCAACCAGATCCTTGAGCTCGGATTCGCTGAAATTGGTGGTGTAAAGCTTGACCATGTCCGGCTTCAGCTTGTTCCAGCCAATGGCTGCGTCCAGAGCGGCGTTGGCCTTGGCTTGATAGGTTTCCAGCAGGGCTTTTTTCGACTCAGGGGCTTTGGTCTGTTCAAAGCGCTGAGCGAACATTTGCTGCACTTGCATGTACACCGGAGTGCCCAATTTGTCAGCGTGCGCCAGGGTCAGGAAAGCTTCGGCACTGGCGTTGTGGCTGGCGGTATCGGCAAAAACCTGGCCGCTGGCGCAAACCAGTGCAACCGCGGTACAGATGGCACGAAGACGAGTCATCGAGTTTCCTTTTCTAGCAGGCGAGGCAAAACCTCAAGGGCGTCCATTCTGCACCTAAAAAAGTGTGTCACTCAACCCCAAGCCTTGTCGCGCCTGATTTAGAGGGGTTGAACGGTCAAATTCCAGACTGATGGAACCACGGCCGGCGATCACGGCCTAAACTGCGCTATCAGACCTACAGGAGTGTGCATGATGAGCCGTATCGAAACCGACAGCCTGGGCCAGGTAGAAGTCCCGGATGACGCTTACTGGGGCGCTCAGACGCAACGCTCGCTGATCAACTTCGCCATCGGCAACGAGCGCATGCCGCTGGCGGTGCTGCACGCCCTGGCCCTGATCAAGAAAGCCGCGGCGCGCGTCAACGATCGCAACGGTGACCTGCCCGCCGACATCGCCCGGCTGATCGAACAGGCCGCCGACGAAGTGCTCGACGGCGACCACGACGAGCAGTTCCCGCTGGTGGTCTGGCAGACCGGCAGCGGTACCCAGAGCAACATGAACGTCAACGAAGTGATCGCCGGTCGCGCCAACGAACTGGCCGGCAACCCGCGCGGCGGCAAGACGCCGGTGCATCCCAACGATCACGTCAACCGTTCCCAGAGTTCCAACGATTGCTTCCCCACGGCCATGCACATCGCGACGGCTCAGGCGGTGCAGCAGCATTTGCTGCCGGCGATCAGCGAATTGTCGGGCGGGTTGGCGGAGTTGTCCGCGCGGCACATGAAACTGGTCAAGACCGGTCGTACCCATATGATGGACGCCACGCCGATTACCTTCGGCCAGGAACTCTCGGCGTTCATCGCGCAACTGGATTACGCCGAGCGGGCGATCCGAAGCGCGCTGCCGGCGGTCTGTGAACTGGCTCAGGGCGGCACTGCGGTCGGCACCGGATTGAACTCGCCCCACGGTTTTGGCGAAGCGATCGCTGCTGAACTGGCCGCCCTCTCCGGCCTGCCGTTCGTTACGGCCCCCAATAAATTTGCCGCATTGGCCGGCCACGAGCCGCTGGTCACCCTTTCCGGCGCCCTGAAGACCCTTGCCGTGACCCTGATGAAAATCGCCAACGACCTGCGCCTGCTGGGCTCCGGGCCGCGAGCGGGGTTGGCCGAAGTGAAACTGCCGGCCAATGAGCCGGGCAGTTCGATCATGCCCGGCAAGGTCAACCCGACTCAGTGCGAAGCCCTGTCGATGCTGGCCTGTCAGGTATTGGGCAATGACGTTGCCATCGGTTTTGCCGCCAGTCAGGGCCATCTGCAATTGAACGTGTTCAAACCGGTGATCATCCACAACCTGCTGCAATCGATCCGCTTGCTGGGCGATGGCTGCAGTAACTTCCAGCGGCATTGCATCGCCGGGCTGGAACCGGATGCCGAGAAAATGGCCGAGCACCTGGAACAAGGCTTGATGCTGGTGACGGCACTGAACCCGCATATCGGCTACGACAAGTCGGCGGAGATTGCCAAGAAGGCTTACAGCGAGGGGCTGACCCTGCGTGAGGCGGCGTTGCAGCTGGGCTATCTGACCAATGAAGAGTTTGATGCGTGGGTGAGGCCGGAGGATATGTTGGAGGCTGGCAAGCAGGGGTGAATCTGAAAGTGATTCAGTGCCTGACAGTCAGTCATCGCGGGCAAGCCACGCTCCCACAGTTTTGTGTCGATCCTGAATATTTGTGATCGACACAAAACCTGTGGGAGCGTGGCTTGCCCGCGATGAACGATAACGCGGTCTACCGTGTGACTGCCATCCGCACCCGCCGCGCCCTGAGCCCCGCCATCAACGATGGCCCCAACGCCACCAGCGCCGACCCGAGCACCACCAACACCGCCCCGCCATAACCCAGGCCGTTGATCTGCTCGGCATGCACATACTCAGGCCATAACCACGCGGCCACGGCCACGGCGGCAAAGGTCACCAGCGGCGTGATCGCCAGCGTTGCGCTGACCCGCGAAGCTTCCCAATGGGCCAGGGCTTCGGCGAAGGCGCCATAAGCGATCAGGGTGTTCAAACAGCACGCCAGCAGCAGCCAGCCTTGCAGCGGGCTCAATTGCAGCGCCTCCAGCGGATGCACCCATGGCGTCAGCAACAGCGCACAAAACAGGTAAATCACCATCATCACCTGCAACGAGTTCCACACCGTGAGCAACTGCTTCTGGCCCAAGGCATAGAAGGTCCAGACCGTGGACGCCAACAGCACCATCAGCACACCCGCGGTGTAATCGGTCAGGGAAGTCAGCAGTTCACTCAAACGCTGATTGAAGAACAATGCAAAGCCGATCAGCAGCACCAACAGGCCAATCCCCTGCCCCACGCTAAACCGTTCCTTGAACACGAACAGACTGGCGATCAGCAACATGATCGGGCCCATTTGCACCACCAGCTGCGCGGTGCCGGGGCTGAGCAGGTTCAGGCCCATTAGGTACAGCACGTAGTTGCCGACCAGTCCGAGTACCGCCATCAACACCAGCCAGCCACCGCGCGGGCCGAGGACTTTGCGACTCGGCAGGCGTTTGGTCGCTGCCAGATAAATGAACAGGCAGCCACCGGACACCAGCAAGCGAAACCAGGTCACCGTCACCGGGTCCATCACCAGCAGCACTTGCTTGAGCTTGATCGGCAGGATTCCCCACAGCAACGCGGTCAGCAAGGCCAGGCACAAACCATAAACCCAGCGACCCGATGAAATATGCATGCTGACCCCGAAGCCGATTGGCGAAAACGGTCATTCTAGGCTCAGACGGGAGCGCGACACAGGGACAGTTGCCGACGGGCCGCGAATGAAACTGTGCAGGTCGCACCATAAAGTTGACGATATGCCGTCGATCAGCTGGCCAGGCGTGGCAAGTGGTTCATGCATAAGCTCATTGAAACCGTCACCCGCAGGAGATCGCCCATGTACGGCATGCGCGCCCAAGACAACGCCCCCGCCACCCACTTTCGTTGTGACCGGTTGTGTCGTGTGAATGGAGAGCTGTATTTCACCACGCGGGAACAGACGCTGGAGGGGCCGTTCGATGATGCGGCGACGGCCGAGAAAGAGATTCAGGCTTATATCGAGCGGATGCAGTTTTTGCGGATGAACTCGTAAGTCGCATCGCCTGCATCGCGGGCAAGCCCGCTCCCACAGGGTTTGTGGCGTTCGCAATATTTGTGATCGCCACTAATTACTGTGGGAGCAGCGGGCAAGCCCGATCCCACAGGGTTTGTGGCGTTCGCCGTATTTGTGATCGCCACTAAATACTGTGGGAGCGGGCTCGCCCGCGATAGCAATGCAACACGTACTTAACGCACCGCTTCAAACAACCCTGTAGCCCCCATCCCGCCCCCCACGCACATGGTGACGATGCCGTAACGCAGGTTACGCCGCTGCAATTCACGCACGATGTGCCCGACCTGACGCGAACCGGTCATGCCGAATGGATGGCCGATGGCAATCGAGCCGCCGTTGACGTTGTATTTGTCGTTGTCGATTTCCAGCCGATTGCGGCTGTACAGGCATTGCGAGGCGAACGCTTCGTTGAGTTCCCACAGATCAATGTCGGCAACCTGCAATCCCTTCGCCTTGAGCAACTTCGGCACCGAGAACACCGGGCCGATGCCCATTTCGTCTGGCTGACACCCGGCCACGGCAAAACCGCGGAAGAAGGCTTTGGGCTTGAGCCCCAGCGCCAGGGCTTTTTCCAGGCTCATCACCAGGGTCATCGAAGCGCCGTCAGACAGCTGCGACGAGTTGCCGGCGGTCACCGAGCCGTCCTCGGCAAACACCGGTTTCAACCCGGCCAGGCTTTGCAGCGTGGTGTCCGGGCGGTTGCAGTCATCGTGATCGACGATGCCGTCGAGAATCTGCACCTGGCCAGTGGCCTTGTCTTCAACGCGATACTTCACCGCCATCGGCACGATCTCATCGTTGAACAACCCGGCGGCCTGCGCCAGGGCGGTACGTTGCTGGCTTTGCAGGGCGTACACATCCTGCTCTTGGCGGCTGACGTCGTAACGACGCGCGACGATTTCGGCGGTCTGGCCCATGGGGAAATAGATGCCCGGTACCTGCTCTTTCAGCAGCGGGTTGATCAGGTTGTCGGTGTTGACGCTTTTCATGGTCAGGCTGATCGACTCGACGCCACCAGCGACAATGATGTCGCTGCAGCCCGAAGCGATCTGATTGGCGGCAATGGCGATGGCCTGCAAGCCCGATGAACAGAAGCGGTTAAGGGTCATGCCAGCCGTGCCGATGCCCAGGTGCGATAGCACCGCGACGTTACGGCCGATGTTGAAGCCCTGGGCGCCTTCGTTGGAGCCGGCGCCGACGATGCAATCCTCGACGCTGGCCGGGTCGACGTCATTGCGCGTGAGCAGCGCATTGACACAGTGGGCCGCCATGTCGTCCGGGCGGGTCATGTTGAACTTGCCACGAAAGGATTTGGCCAGGCCGGTCCGTACGCTGTCGACGATCACCACTTCACGCATGGCATACACCTCATTGTTGTTGTCAGTCAGGAGTTGGACCGAGCATAAGTCCACCCTATGACTGACCGCGACAATCATTCACCCCGCGTATGCGTAGCCATCGGTTCAGCGCTTGCGATTTCGCTGTTTCTTCTCGCGTTTGTCGGACTTTTCGAACGCCTCTTCCAGTGCCTCGTTAAGGGTGCGCAGGACCTTGACCCGGGCCCAGCGCTTGTCATTGGCTTCCACCAGGGTCCACGGTGATACCTCAGTGCTGGTGCGATCGACCATGTCGCCGACAGCGGTGCGGTAATCGTCCCACTTGTCGCGATTGCGCCAGTCGTCTTCGGTGATCTTGAAACGCTTGAAGGGGATTTCTTCACGCTCCTGGAAGCGCTTCAGTTGGGTCTGTTTGTCGATGGCCAGCCAGAACTTGACCACGATCACCCCGGCGTCGGCGATCTGCTCTTCGAAGTCGTTGATCTCACCGTAGGCGCGCAACCAATCCGCCTTGCTGCAATAGCCTTCGATGCGCTCCACCAGCACCCGGCCATACCAGGAACGGTCGAACACAGTGAATTTGCCCCGGGCCGGGATATGCCGCCAGAACCGCCAGAGATACGGCTGGGCCCGTTCTTCCTCGGTAGGCGCGGCGATCGGCACGATGTCGTACTGGCGCGGGTCGAGTGCCGCGGCCACCCGACGAATTGCCCCGCCCTTGCCTGCCGCGTCATTGCCTTCGAACAATGCAATCAACGCGTGGCGACGCATGCGCTTGTCGCGCATCAACCCGGAAAACCGTGCCTGTTCGGTAATCAGTTGTTCTTCGTAATCGTCCTTGTCCAGGCTCAGCGTCATGTCCAGGCTGTCGAGCAAATTCACCTGATCGACGCTGGGGAACAAGGGCGCGGCGCTGACTTTGTCCGGGTGAATCCTGGGTCTTTTCAGTGCACTTTGCAGGCCATCGAGCAGAATCTTGCCGACCGCCAGGCTTCTATAATTCGCGTCCACGCCTGCAATCACATGCCACGGCGCATAGTCGCGACTGGTGCGGCGCAGCACCCGTTCGCCGTATTTGACGAATTTGTCGTAGGTCTGCGATTGCTGCCAGTCCAGCGGGCTGATGCGCCAACTGTGCAACGGGTCATCGGCCAGCGCCTTGAGCCGCGCTTTCATTTGTTTTTTGGAGAGGTGAAACCAGAACTTGAAGATCAGCGCGCCTTCGTCGCACAGCATCTTCTCTAACCGCTCGGCCCCATTGATGCTTTGATCGAGTCGCGGATCCTTGAACAAGCCATGAACCCGTCCCTGCAGCATCTGGCTGTACCAGTTACCGAAGAAAATCCCCATGCGGCCCTTGGCCGGGAGCATCCGCCAGTAGCGCCAGGCCGGCGGTCGCGCCAGTTCTTCGTCGGTCTGCTGGTCGAAGGTGCGAACCTCGATCGAGCGCGGGTCCATCCATTCGTTGAGCAACTTGACGGTCTCGCCCTTGCCGGCCCCTTCGATGCCGTTGATCAAGATGATCACGGGAAAGCGCCGTTGCTGCCGAAGTTCGAACTGCGCTTCGAGCAAAGCCTCACGCAGGGCCGGCACTTCGGCGTCATAGGTTTCTTTGTCGATGGCATGACCGATTTCGGCGGATTCGAACATAAGGCAGCTCCTTCCAGGATTGAGCAAGACTAGCGGATTGACTACCCATATGTAGGACAAATCAATCTTTGAAGCGGATACAAACCCCTGTGGCGAGGGAGCTTGCTCCCGCTGGACGGCGAAGCCGTCCCGACATCGGCAACCCCGCACTCCAGTGGTACATAGGCAACCAGCTTGCGGCTGCTTTGCACCCGAGCGGGAGCAAGCTCCCTCGCCACAAAAGCGACGATTTTCCCTGACACAGCCAATGTGGCACTTGCCATGGATCAAGCACGGCCACGGCGATCGGCTAGAATGGCCACCTTGTCGTTGCCGAGCCTGCCATGAAACCTGTATTGCCCCACGCCCAGCTCGACTGGGACGACCAAGGTCGCCCGCGTTCGCGGGTGTTCGATGATGTGTATTTTTCCGACCAGTCGGGCCTTGAAGAAACCCGCTACGTGTTTCTGCAGCAAAATGATTTGCACGAGCGTTTCGCCGCATTGCCGGCAAGCGGTCGATTGGTGATTGGCGAAACCGGGTTCGGTACCGGGCTGAATTTTCTCTGTGCCTGGCAGTTGTTCGAACAGCACGCGGTGGCCGGTGCGCGACTGCATTTTGTCAGCGTCGAAAAGTACCCGTTGAGCGCTGCCGACCTGCAACGGGCCCTGGCCCTATGGCCGGAACTCAAGCCGTTTGCCGATCAATTGCTGGCGCAATACGTCGCGATCCATCAAGGCTTTCAGCGCCTGGTCCTGGACAACGGCCGCGTCACCCTGACCTTGCTGGTCGGCGATGCACTTGAGCAGTTGCCGCAACTGGATGCGCAAATCGACGCCTGGTTTCTCGACGGCTTCGCCCCGGCGAAAAACCCCGACATGTGGACCGCCGAATTGTTTGCCGAACTGGCTCGCCTGGCGGCACCCGGCTCGACCATCAGCACCTTTACCAGCACCGGCTGGGTACGCCGTTTGCTGAATGCGGCGGGTTTCAAGATGAAGCGCACGCCGGGCATCGGCCATAAATGGGAAATTTTGCGGGGCACGTTCCTCGGTTGGCCCGAAGAGGCCGCTAAACCGACCTCGGCAAAACCATGGTTCGCTCGCCCACAGCCGCTGACCGGCGAACGCCGCGCCCTGGTGATCGGTGCCGGGCTGGCCGGTTGCGCCAGTGCCGCCAGCCTGGCCGCGCGGGGTTGGCAAGTGAGCCTGCTGGACCGCCACGAAGCACTGGCGCAGGAAGCCTCGGGCAACCCTCAGGGCGTGCTGTACCTCAAGCTTTCTGCTCACGGCACGGCGTTGTCGCAATTGATCGTCAGCGGTTTTGGTTACACCCGACGTCTGCTGGAACAACTGCAGCGTGGCGTCGACTGGGACGATTGCGGCGTCTTGCAACTGGCCTTCAATGCCAAGGAAGCCGAGCGTCAGGCGCAATTGGCCGCGGCCTTTTCACCGAGCCTGGTGCATCTGCTCGATCAATCCCAGGCCCAGGCCCGGGCCGGCATCGAATTGGCGCACGGCGGCTTGTTCTACCCTGAAGGCGGCTGGATTCATCCGCCTGCGTTGTGCCAGTGGCAAGCGTCCTCAACGAACATCCAGTGGCTGCCCCATCGCGACGTGCTGGAACTGCGCAAGGTCGATGATCAGTGGCAGGCCTGGGACGGCGATGCACTGCTGGCCAGCGCGCCGGTGGTGATTCTGGCCGGCGCCGCCGAGATCAAGCGTTTTCCCCACAGCGCCGACCTGCCCCTCAAACGCATTCGCGGCCAGATCACCCGACTGGCACAAACCCCTGAAAGCCAGAGCCTGGCGACCGTCGTCTGCGCCGAAGGCTATGTGGCCCCCGCACGCCTGGGTGAACACACTCTCGGCGCCAGCTTCGATTTCAAAAGCGATGAGCTGACCCCGACCGTCGCCGAACACCTCGGTAATCTGGCGTTGCTCGAAGAAATCTCCACTGACCTGGTCGCCCGTCTGCATGTTCCAGACCTGGACCCGCAGCAACTGGAAGGACGCGCGGCATTCCGCTGTACCAGCCCCGACTACCTGCCGATCGTCGGACCGTTGGCCAACCAGGCTGCCTTCGCCGACGCCTATGCCGCACTGAGCAAAGATGCCCGGCAAGTGCCCGATGTTCCCTGCCCATGGCTCGAGGGGTTTTACGTCAACAGCGGTCACGGCTCTCGCGGTTTGATCACCGCGCCGTTGTCTGGCGAGCTGTTGGCGGCATGGCTTGAAAACGAGCCGTTGCCGCTGCCAAAAACAGTCGCCGAAGCCTGCCATCCCAATCGTTTTGCCTTACGCCAATTGATCCGCGGAAAAGCCTGACCCATCGACATATAACTTATCGGTCTAAAACTCCAGGGATCCAGCTGGGTCAGTTTCCGGGTACCCGCCGTTTTTGGCGAGGTATCGATTGACCCTCCCCAACGGAAAAACCGGTAAGGACTTATGTGCGGATTAGCTGGAGAATTACGTTTCGACCATCAACCTGCGGACCTCGCAGCCATTGAACGAATCACCCATCACCTGGCCCCTCGTGGCCCTGATGCGTGGGGCTTCCACAGCCAGGGGCCGATTGCCCTCGGCCATCGGCGCCTGAAAATCATGGACCTGTCGGACGGCTCGGCACAGCCGATGATCGACAACCAACTGGGCCTGTCCCTGGCCTTCAACGGCGCGATCTACAACTTCCCGGAACTGCGCACTGAGCTTGAAAGCCTCGGTTACGCCTTCTATTCCGGCGGCGACACCGAAGTGCTGCTCAAGGGTTATCACGCCTGGGGCGAAGCCCTGTTGCCCAAACTCAATGGCATGTTCGCCTTCGCCATTTGGGAGCGCGATGCCAAGCGCCTGTTCATCGCCCGCGACCGTCTCGGCGTGAAGCCGTTGTATCTCTCGCGCACCGGGCAACGCCTGCGCTTTGCCTCGGCCCTGCCAGCATTGCTCAAGGGTGGCGACATCAACCCGATTCTCGATCAGGTGGCGCTCAATCATTATCTGAACTTCCATGCAGTGGTCCCGGCCCCGCGCACCTTGCTGGCGGGCATCGAGAAACTGCCCCCGGCGAGTTGGATGCGCATCGACGTGGACGGCACCACCGAGCAGAAAACCTGGTGGACCCTGCCCTACGGCCCAAATGCCGACGAACTGAACCTGACCCTCGAAGACTGGCGCGACCGCGTGCTCGACAGCACCCGTGATGCGGTGGCGATCCGTCAACGGGCGGCGGTGGACGTCGGCGTGCTGCTTTCCGGTGGCGTCGATTCGAGTCTGTTGGTAGGCCTGTTGCGCGAAGTCGGGGTCGAAGACTTGTCGACCTTTTCCATCGGCTTCCAGGATGCCGGCGGCGAGCGTGGTGACGAGTTCCAGTATTCGGACCTGATCGCCAAGCACTACGGCACACACCATCACCAATTGCGCATCGACGAAAAAGAGATCATCGAGCAATTGCCCGCGGCGTTCCGCGCCATGAGCGAACCGATGGTCAGCCATGACTGTATCGCGTTCTATCTGCTATCTCGCGAAGTGGCCAAGCACTGCAAGGTGGTGCAAAGCGGCCAGGGCGCGGACGAGTTGTTCGCCGGGTATCACTGGTATCCGCAGGTGGACGGTGCGAGCGATCCGTACGCGGCCTATCGCGATGCGTTTTTCGACCGCAGCTATACCGACTACGCCGCCACGGTGCAGCCGAAATGGCTGACGGCCAACGACGCGGCCGGCGACTTCGTGAAGGAACACTTCGCCCGGCCCGGTGCCGAGGCAGCCGTGGACAAAGCCCTGCGCCTGGACAGCACCGTGATGCTGGTGGATGACCCGGTCAAGCGGGTCGACAACATGACCATGGCCTGGGGCCTGGAAGCGCGTACGCCCTTTCTCGACTATCGCCTGGTGGAATTGTCGGCGCGGGTGCCGGGCAAATTCAAGCTGCCGGATGGCGGCAAGCAAGTCTTGAAAGAAGCGGCGCGGCTGGTCATTCCCAGTGAAGTGATCGACCGCAAAAAGGGTTACTTCCCGGTCCCTGGCCTCAAGCATTTGCAGGGTGACACGCTGAACTGGGTGCGTGAACTGCTGCTCGATCCGAGTCAGGATCGTGGTCTGTTCAACCCCGCCATGCTCGACCGCCTGCTGACCGATCCACAAGGTCAACTGACCCCGTTGCGCGGCTCCAAGCTGTGGCAATTGGCAGCCCTGAACCTGTGGCTCAGTGAACAAGGAATCTGATCGATGAAACCTCACGCCACGGCTTATAGCCAACGCTTGTTGCGCGGTCAGACGCCCTCTTATGAACGCCTGCAGGCGCGCCTGGCCGAAGACGGCAGTGAATTGGGCGCCGCGCCAATCGCGGTGCATTGCGGTTGGGGCCGGCTGCTGATCGGCCATACCTTTCCCGATGCGGCGAGCCTTGCCCAAGAGTTGCTCAATGAGCAGCCCGGTGAGCGGGACATCGCCTTATACGTTGCCGCGCCCCAGCAAGTGTTGGGGCTGGAGCCGGCGCAACTGTTTCTTGACCCCTCCGACACCTTGCGCCTGTGGTTCAGCGATTACCGCCAGGCTACCCGGGTGTTTCGCGGCTTTCGCATCCGTCGGGCGCAAAGCGAGACGGACTGGCAGGCTGTCAATCAGCTGTATCAGGCACGCGGCATGCTGCCCATTGATGCGAATTTGCTGACACCTCATCCCCAGGGCGGCCCGGTTTACTGGCTGGCCGAAGACGAGGACAGCGGCGCGATCATCGGCAGCGTCATGGGCCTGAATCATCACAAGGCGTTCAACGACCCGGAAAATGGCAGCAGCCTGTGGTGCCTGGCGGTCGATCCGCAATGTTCGCGCCCAGGCGTCGGTGAAGTGCTGGTGCGGCACTTGATCGAACACTTCATGAGCCGTGGCCTGAGTTACCTGGACCTGTCTGTGCTGCACAACAACCGTCAGGCGAAAAGTCTTTACGCCAAGCTCGGTTTTCGCAACTTGTCGACCTTCGCCATCAAGCGCAAAAACGGCATCAACCAGCCGTTGTTTCTCGGCCCCGGCCCCGAAGCCGAGTTCAATCCGTATGCGCGGATCATCGTCGAGGAGGCTCATCGGCGCGGCATTGAGGTGCAGGTGGATGACGCGCAAGCGGGTCTGTTTACCTTGATTCACGGCAGTCGCCGGGTGCGTTGCCGCGAATCCCTGAGCGATCTGACCAGCGCCATCAGCATGACGTTGTGCCAGGACAAAAGCCTGACCCACAAGGTGCTGAAAAACGCCGGTCTTGAACTGCCGGCCCAACAACTGGCAGGGAGCGCGGACGACAATCTGGCGTTTCTCGACGAGCACCAACGGGTGGTGGTCAAACCGCTAAACGGTGAACAGGGCCAAGGGGTGGCGGTGGATTTACGCACCCTCGAAGAGGTCCAGCAAGCCATCGAAAACGCCCGCACTTTCGACAGTCGAGTACTGCTGGAAAGCTTCCATGCAGGCCTCGACTTGCGGATTCTGGTGATCGGTTTCGAAGTGGTCGCCGCCGCCATTCGCCGGCCGGCGGAAGTGGTGGGCGATGGTCAGCATTCCATCGGTGCGCTGATCGAGGCCCAGAGTCGTCGCCGTCAGGCGGCAACCAGCGGTGAAAGCAAAATCCCGCAGGACCATGAGACCCAGCGCACGTTGCAAGCCGCGGGGTACGACTACAGCAGCATTCTGCCAGCTGGTGAGCATCTGTTCGTGCGGCGCACGGCGAATCTACACACCGGCGGCATTCTTGAGGACGTCACGGCGATTCTGCATCCGACCTTGGTGGATGCGGCGGTGCGTGCAGCGCGGGCGCTGGATATTCCAATGGTCGGGCTCGACCTGATGGTGCCGGCCGCCGACCAGCCGGAGTACGTGTTTATCGAAGCCAATGAACGCGCCGGGCTGGCCAACCATGAACCGCAGCCGACGGCGGAGCGGTTTGTGGATTTGTTGTTTGCGCATAGTCAGCCGGTGGCCTGACATTGATGTGTCGCCTGTTCCATCGCCATCGCGAGCAGGCTCGCTCCCACATTTGACTGCATTCCCCTGTGGGAGCGAGCCTGCTCGCGATGGGGCCCTGACAGATCACACACCCTTCTTGATCGTTCCCACGCTCTGCGTGGGAATGACTCCTCGGACGCTCCGCGTCCACTTGGGACGCAGAGCGTCCCTGGCTGCATTCCCACGCGGAGCATGGGAACGATCAGCCCTCACGTCATCAGGAGTTTCCATGACCCGCAAAATTCCCGAGCCGGACCTCAATTACCTGCAAAAAGTCCTGCTGGAAATGCTCGCCATTCCCAGCCCCACCGGGTTCACCGACACCATCGTGCGTTACGTTGCCGAACGTCTCGAAGAGTTGGGCATTCCCTTTGAGATGACCCGTCGCGGCACCATCCGCGCCACCCTCAAGGGCAAGCAGAACAGCCCGGACCGCGCCGTCTCAGCCCACCTGGACACCATTGGCGCAGCGGTTCGCGCGATCAAGGACAACGGTCGCCTGACCCTGGCGCCGGTCGGTTGCTGGTCCAGCCGTTTTGCCGAAGGCAGCCGCGTCAGTCTGTTCACCGACAACGGCGTAATTCGCGGCAGCGTGTTGCCGCTGATGGCTTCCGGGCATGCGTTCAATACTGCCGTGGATGAAATGCCGATCAGCTGGGATCACATCGAGTTGCGCCTGGACGCCTACTGCGCCACCCGCGCCGATTGCGATTCGCTGGGGATCAGCGTCGGCGATTTCGTCGCCTTCGACCCGTTGCCGGAGTTCACCGAAAGCGGCCACATCAGCGCCCGTCACCTCGACGACAAGGCCGGCGTTGCCGCACTGCTGGCGTCGTTGAAAGCCATTGTCGACAGTGGCGAAGAACTGATGATCGACTGCCATCCACTGTTCACCATCACCGAAGAAACCGGCAGCGGTGCAGCGGCGGCCCTGCCTTGGGACGTCAGCGAATTCGTCGGCATCGACATCGCGCCGGTCGCGCCCGGCCAGCATTCCAGCGAACACGCGGTGAGTGTGGCGATGCAGGATTCCGGCGGGCCTTATGACTATCACTTGTCGCGCCACTTGTTGCGGCTTGCCAGCGACAACGAACTGCCGGCGCGTCGCGACCTGTTCCGCTATTACTTCAGCGATGCTCACTCCGCCGTTACGGCCGGCCACGACATTCGCACCGCCCTGCTGGCCTTCGGCTGCGATGCCACCCACGGCTATGAACGCACCCACATCGACAGCCTCGCCGCCCTGAGTCGCCTGCTCGGCGCCTACATCCTCAGCCCGCCGGTGTTCGCCAGCGATGCACAACCGGCCAAGGGCTCCCTGGACCGGTTCAGTCACCAGATCGAACACGAGACGCAGATGGAAAGTGACACGCGGGTGCCGTCGGTGGACAGCTTGATTGGGCAGCGTTCGGAGAGCTGATCCTGACGATCGTTCCCACGCTCCGCGTGGGAATGCAGCCCGGGACGCTCCGCGTTCCTTTCGAGAGCTGGAACGCGGAGCGTCCCCTGAGGCATTCCCACGCAGAGCGTGGGAACGATCAAGATCAAAAGATCGCAGCCTTCGGCAGCTCCTACTGGTGATGCGTTTATAACCGCCGTAGCATCGCGCCATTGTTTAGCCGAGGTGCCTTATGCTGATCCCCCACGACCAACTTGAAGTCGACACGCTGACCCGCCTGATCGAGGATTTCGTGACCCGCGACGGCACGGACAATGGCGATGACACACCGCTGGAAACCCGCGTGTTGCGTGTTCGTCAGGCATTGACCAAGGGCCAGGCGCTGATCGTCTTCGATCCGGAAAGCGAGCAATGCCAGTTGATGCTCAAGCACGACGTGCCCAAGCACCTGTTCGACTGAGACCCTTATCGGGCTTTGGCTTTGACCTGTTGAACCTGGATGCGCTCATAGACTTCGGCGCGATGTACGTTGACCTGCTGCGGCGCTTCAACACCGAAGCGCACGCTGCTTCCGTTGACGGCGAGAACCCGCACGGAAATGTTGTCACCAATGGAAATCAACTCGCCCACAACGCGACTGAGTACAAGCATGGCATTCATCCTTCAGGGTTACCGGCCCTTGAAGATGCCCGGCGCGTAGCGGGTCTTCAATGCAACGGCAGCAAAACAGTCTTGCCCTACAGCCCAGGAGGCTTCGCCCTGACGGACGTGTCCGACAAACCGGTTAGATGAAGGACCGATCCTTCAGGAAGCGGAAAAGCGCGGGCCAAACAGGATGACGCTCGCCCCGATCACACACAGCGCCACGCCAATCCAGTCCGAGCCCAGCGGACGAATCCGCTCGACCACCGCCAGCCAACCGATCGACGCAATGATGTAGATGCCACCATAGGCCGCATAGGCGCGGCCGGCGTAGCTCGCTTCGACCCGGGTCAGCAGTACCGCGAACAAGATCAGGCTGAGCAACGCCGGGATGATCCACCAAGCGCTTTTACCCTGGCGCAACCACATCCAGAAGGCAAAGCAGCCAGCGATTTCAAACAGCGCGGCGAGGAAAAACCACAGGTAATTGAGCATGCAGATGTCTCGTGAGGATGACCGGTTGCGGCCACCCTAACGACGGTCTTGCGCACGGGCAAGTTCAGCCTGCGGATTGTTTGGCCTTGGCGCGCATTTTGTCGGCCATCACGGTCATTTCGTTGTAGAGCAACTGCGGATCTTTCTGTTTGATCGCCCAGGCCATGCGGCCCTGTTCGTGAGGCAGAATCAGGAATTCGCCGGCGGCGACCTGCTGATAGATGTAATCGGCAATGTCGGCGGCGGTGATCGGCGAGCTTTCCAGCAACTTGCCGACCTGGGCTTTCATGGCCGGAGTCGGGCCGCGGAAAGAGTCCAGCAAGTTGGTCTGGAAGAACGACGGGCAGACCACATGCACGCTGACTTCCTCGTGGGCCAGTTCGATCAACAGACTTTCGGACAAAGCCACCACACCCGCCTTGGCCACGTTGTAGTTGCTCATGGCCGGACCTTGCATCAGTGCGGCCATCGAGGCGATGTTGATGATCTTGCCTTTGCTTTTCTCCAGCAGCGGCAGGAAGGCCTTGCAGCCCTTGACCACACCCATCAGGTTGATCGCGATCTGCCAGTCCCAGTCTTCCAGCGACAATTCACTGAAGAACCCGCCCGAGGCCACGCCGGCGTTGTTAACGATGACGTCGATGCCGCCGAACTTCTCTTCACAGGCTTGGGCAAACGCCGTCAGCTGGCTGTAGTCGCGCACATCGCAACGCTGGATGAAACCGTCACCGCCGGCTTCGCGAACCAGCTTCAGGGTTTCTTGCAGGCCGGGTTCACTGACATCCGACAAGGCCAGCTGCCAGCCTTCACGCGCCCAGCGCAGCGCGATTTCGCGACCCAGGCCTGAGCCCGCGCCAGTGATCATCATGCGATTTTGCATAGCAAACAGCCTTGTTGTTCCGGGGAAGATGCGCCGAGTGTAGCGAAGGATAATGCGCGACCCACGCTCCATCAGAGTGCTGAATGGCCGACGATGAATCATGACGCGGTTCGGCTGTTTCAACTTTGAGACGCAGTAAAAGAAATAAACGTGCTTTCCAAATACATTAAAAAAACCTGGAATCTTTCTTCATATCCATGAGTCGGATTTTGTAAGCAGCTAGGATTAATACAAGTCCAGCTGATCGCTAAAACGCTAGGTCAATCCACAACGCTTCCAACAAGGAAACAGACATGGGCACAATTCTTATCGTTATTCTTATCCTGTTGCTGATAGGTGGTCTGCCGGTCTTCCCGCACTCCAGAAGTTGGGGTTATGGCCCGTCCGGTATCATCGGCGTGGTGTTGGTGGTGCTATTGATCCTGCTGCTACTCGGCAAGATATAAAGGTTTTGCCGGCAAAAAAAAGAGGCCCTGCGAAGGGCCTCTTTTCTATTCCGGTAAAACTTAGTCCGGTTTGCCGTCAACCACACCGGCGGTGTTATCGATCAGGCTTTTGGTGGCCGTCTGAATGAACGACTCGAGCTTCTGCTTGAGCGCCGCTTCATCAGCCGATGCCGGGATCACTTCACCTTTCGGATTGGCGCCCAGTTCGTATTGATACAACTTCGGCGGCATCTCTTTGGGCAGTACCAGCACGCGATCCCCGGTAAGCAATGCGACCGTCTGATCGCTGCCCGACGGCTTGATCACGCCAAACCCCTTGTCGCCTTCCGGCAGGTTCAGCAAGTCGCGACCCCAGCATTGTTGAATCACCTCTCCACCAATACGGCCCATGATGGTCGGCACGATGTCGATCTGGGTGCCGACGGTATGGTCGACCTGGCCGAATTTTTCCTGGACGCCCGGCCCGATCAGCAGCATCGGCACGTTGAAACGACCCAGGTCCATTTCAGTGATCTGCTGTTCGTTGCCAAAACCGTGGTCGCCGACCACCACAAACAGGGTTTCCTTGAAATACGGCTCTTTGCGGGCCTGTTCGAAGAATTGACCCAACGCCCAGTCGGAATAGCGCATGGCGGTCAAGTGTTCGTTGAGGTTGCCGCGATCGGTCACAGGCTTCACCGGCAATGGCGTCGGCAAAGCGTACGGCGTGTGGTTGGACAGCGTTTGCAGCAAGGCATAGAACGGCTTCTTGTCCTTGCCATCGCGGGCCTTCAATTCTTCCAGGCCACGGTTGAACATGTCCTGGTCGGACACACCCCAGGTCGGATCGGAGAACACCGGGTTGACGAAGTCATTACGTCCGATGAAGTTGGTCATGCCCTGGTTGCTGAAGAAGCCCGACTGGTTGTCCCAGGCGAAGTCGCCGTTATAGACGTACACATCGTCGTAGTCACGGGCACTGAGCAACTGCGGCAGGCCGGACAGTTTGTGGCTGCCTTCAGGCGTCTGCATCAGGTATTCGAAACCCGGCAAGTTCGGGAAGCAGGCCATGGTGGCGAACATGCCCTGGTGGGTATGGGTGCCGTTGGAGAAGAAACGATCGAACAACAGGCCTTCTTTCGACAGTTTGTCGAAGTACGGCGTGATTTCACCCGGACGACCCAGAGCGCCCACCGAGTGACCGGCGAAGCTTTCCATCAGGATCACCACGACGTTCTTGATCGGCAGTGTCTTGTTGGTGTCGGGGCTGAAATTGCGACGCACCGCGGCGGTCTCGGGATCGACCAGCTTGTCGCTCGGGGTCAACAACAAATCGCGCACGGTCTGCTGGGCCAGGGGCTGTGGCAGTGTGGCTTTCCAGACATTGTCGCGATGTTCGGACAGCCGGCTCTTGGCCGCTGCGATCAACGACAGCGTGCCGTTGAGGCCCAACTGATTGGCGAAGTTCGAGTCGGTGGTGTAAACGTCACCCCAACGCATCGGCGGGCCCTGACGCAGAGTGCCACGAGCGGCGACCACGCAGACCAGCAGGCAGACCACGAACACCATGCCACGCGCATACCACGGAGCGACCTGCCGCGTACTGATGCTGCCACCGCTGAACGGCCCGCGAGGACGCGTGGCGCGGTCGGCGCCCTTGAACGCAAGCGTCAGAATCAACGTGCCCACGGCCCAGGCCAGCAGGTAGCGAACCACCGGAAAACCGTACCAGAGCATGCTCACCACGGTTTTCGGGTCTTCTTTCACGTACTGGAAGACCAGACCGTTGAGGCGCTGGTGGAACTCGCGGTAAAAGTCCATCTCCATCAGGCCGAGGAACAGCGCGATGCTCGAGACAACGGTCAACCACAACCGGAAGAACCCGCGAGCGGCCATGGCCCTGGCACTGAACAGGGCCAGCAGCAGCGGAATGCTGAGGTAAACCACCAGGCGCAAGTCGAAACGCAGGCCGTTGGCGAACGCTTCCAGAAAGGTCGAGGCCGGTGTGTCGAGGATCATCGAGCTGTTGTAGACCAGCAGCGCCACGCGCAGCAGGCTGAACATGACCATCATGACCAAGGCACACAATAGCGTGTAGGCCAGATGCGATTTGACGGTCGGTTGCAGCAGGCGACTAGAAGCTCGCTGCTGACTCAGGGCGTCCGGGTTTGCCATGTCGTTTTAGGACCCATTGGAAGTTGAAGTTTCAAAAATACAGCGGCGCCTTGCCTGATGCTGGTCGGTTAACCTGTGGGAGCGGGCTTGCGCGGTGCGCAAATGTTGCACGATCAACCGCGGCATTACCATTGATTACTGACCCGCAGGACCGACTGTCGCTTGTAGCGTTGTGGGACAAGAGACGTGGTGCAAAGTTGCGGGCTGACTCATTGGGACGCGAGTGAATTGTCTTGGAGGCTTTGTGAAAATTTCGTTCAACGCATATCCAGAAACAAAATAAAGCCCCGTCCCTTGGTAAAAACACGAACGCCCCGATCAAATCGGGGCGCTGTTGAACGGGCATTATCAAAAGTATACGCGGTTACTTCTCGGCGCGTTCTTTCAGGGCTTTGAGGGTGTTGAACGGCGCATCGACCACAAACTTGTTGGCCAACCACGACGGCACGCTGCCGCCGGGTTCGGTATGGGCCTGATAAGTCACTTCGACTTGATCGCCCTTAGGCACGAGCTTCCAGAAACCTTTGACCTGGGCCACCCGTACTAAACCTTTTTCTTCCGGGACGTACTTGGGCTGCCCTTCCAACTCGCGGGTCAGGCTGCCATCGGCGCCTTCAACAGTGGTGACATGCAATACGGAGTCGCGAGGAGTGACCGGCCAAGGGGTATTGAATTGGGTGTAGGTCCAGCTCTGGTTACCTTCATGTTTGAGCAACTTCTGAGTCTTGCACTCGTGAATCCATGCACAGGCACCCGGCACGTCTTCCTGCAATGCACGCAGTTTGGCCATGGTGGTCTTCATGACGGTCACGCCACGGTAAGCCTTGTATTGGGAACCGGCCACTTCACTCAAGGACACCTTGATGCCCTCTTCTTCCTTGGCGGTTTTCCATTCTTCGGCCTGGGCCGTGGAGGCCAGTAAAACCGTCAAACCACACAGCACAGCCATACGATGCAGCGAACCCATAGTCTTATTCCTTATTGTTGAAGTTCCGTTCGTTGAACCCATCACGCGGCCGTCATTTGCTCCCACCAGCCCAGCAACTTGATCGCTTCGTCGCTGCTGCTTCCGCAGACCTCGACATCGGCTTCAAATGCCGAACACACCGCAGGACGTTCCGGCTTGCCGAAAATGCTGCACAGGTTATCGGTAGACAGCTGTATGCAACGCTCTCCGGCGGCTTTGCCATTGGGCATTCCGGGAATCGGCGAACTGATGGAAGGGGCAATGCAACAGGCGCCACAGCCTTCACGGCATCTCATGACGACAAGCTCCTCGCGACGGGTAAAGGGACGTGGCACAGAGTAACGGCTAAAACGACTGTTTAAAATTACCTGAGCCCGGGTTTTTTCGTTGAAACGAACGTGACTGACCAGTCTCCGACAAAGCGTCTGGTCCGCGGGTCACGAATGGGAGGGATTTACTGCTTGAACTCGAATTCCAGCGCCGCGCCTTCAACTTCCCGACGCTCTTCATTGCGCAGTTGCAGCTGCATCTCGTTGCTGAGCAGGCGTCCGTTGAGCTGGAACGGGCTGCTCTTTTCACCGAACATTTGCGGCAACAGCGCATCGTGTCGGGGCAAGGTTACCGTGCCGACCGGCTTCAATTCTTCGACCATGTCCTTGGGTAAGCTCAAGTCGAGACTTGCGGAAGGGAGTTTGGTTTTCACGACTTCACTGGCCGGTTTCGACTTGGAAGCAATGGGGGAACGTTTTTTGACCGCCGCAGCCTTCTTTTTGGCCGGTGCGGCCTTTTTGACCGCTGCCGTTTTTTTCTCGGTGGTGCTGGCTGTCGGTTTTTCCTGAACGGAAGCCGCCATGACGCCTTCCGGATGACAGGTCATTAACAGGCAGATCAACAACCAGGCGGCAGGAAAAATCGGCTTCATGGACCCAACGGTGTGAACGGCAGAAGGCTATATGCTCGCCTGTTGGAGACGACAAGACAAGCGGCCAGTTCAGAACTGCCCAGCCGCTCAAAAACCGCTCGCCGTCTCCTGACAAAGTTGCGTCGCCAGCAAACCCAACGTCATCAATGCACGCTCGGCCTCGCGGTTCCAGGGGATGCCACAGTTCAGGCGAATGCAGTGATTGAACTGCTCGGTGTTACTGAAAATCAGCCCCGGCGCAATGCTGATGCCCTGCTGCAACGCACGCACATGCAGTTCCTGCGTGTTGACCCGCCCCGGCAGGCTGACCCACAGAATGAAGCCGCCGGTGGGCCGGGTCATCTGCGTCCCTTCAGGGAAGTACTGCTGCACCGCCAACTGAAAAGCGCTGAGGTTCTTGCGGTACTCCTGACGGATGTAGCGCAAATGCCGGTCGTAACCGCCGTTCTCCAGATAGGCCGCTATGCCCATTTGCGTGACGCTACAGGCTGAATGGGTGCTGAAGGTCTGCAAGCGCTGGATTTCCTGCTGGTACTTGCCGGCAATCATCCAGCCGATGCGCACACCGGGCGACAGGGTTTTGGAGAAGCTGGAGCAATAGATCACCCGATCCAGTCGGTCGTAGGCCTTGAGCGATTTGGTGCGACCCTGCTCGAACATCAGTTCGCCGTAAATATCGTCTTCGACGACCTGGATATCGAAATCCGAAGCCAGGCGCAGCAATTGTTTCTGCCGCTCTTCGGGCATGGTGCCGCCCAAGGGATTACTCAGGCGCGTGGTCAGCACCAGCGCCTTGATCGACCACTGGTTGGCCGCCAATTGCAGGGCTTCGAGGCTCATGCCGGTGGCTGGATCGCTGGGGATCTCGATGACTTTCAGCCCCAGCAGGTCGGCGAGCTGCAGCAAACCGTAATAGGTTGGCGACTCGGCCGCGATCAGATCGCCCGGCCGGGTCAATACGCGCAGAGACATCTGCAACGCATCGACGCAGCCGTGGGTAATCACCACTTCCGACGGGTCGACCACCACACCGGCGTCGCGCATGCGAATTGCCACTTGCCGACGCAACGGCTCGAAACCGGGGCTGAACATGTAGCTGAACGCCCGCGGGCTATGGAAACGGGTAACTTTGGCCAGTTGCTGATGCAGCGCCCGCACCGGCAGATAGTCAACGCTCGGTACGGCGGCGCCCAACGGGAAGACGCCTTCGCGGCGGGATTCGACCAGGACTTGCTGAATGATGCTGCTGCGCGTGACAAGGCCAGGTCGCTCGACCCGTGCAATGTCCGGGGTTGGCGCCGTGAGCGCCGGCGTCTGGTGCACGTAGTAACCGGATTGCGGCCGGGCACGAATCAACCCCTGATCTTCAAGGTTGGCGTAGGCCTGCAACACCGTTGCATGGCTGACGTTGAGCTGCGAGCTCATCTTGCGCACCGAAGGCACGCGCTCCCCCGGTTGATAGACACCGCGGCGGATGTCTTCGGCCAGTTGCTGAGCAATACGTTGGTAGAGCAAGAGATTGGTCATGACGCAGCACTCGATTTCACGGGCATTTTATTCTTGTGTGAAACAATACCGGAACAGTTTAGAAGTGTACTGGGACAGTTGCCACAATAGTCGACCGTACAGTGCAGTGTCAGCAAAAACTGTACTGTTTTTACTGGAATCGCGAGGCAATTGGCAGGCACAAAAAAACCCGGCACTGCTGACAGGCCGGGTTTTCCAGTAACGCAGCCCTTAGCGGGCGGCGCCGAGCTGGCCTTTTTCGTCGGAGAACACAATTTCCACCCGACGGTTCTGTGCACGACCACGTTCTGAGGCGTTCACGTCCACCGGGTATTCATCGCCGTAGCCTTCGACTTTGATACGTTTGTCGTCGATGCCCAGGTCCATCAGCACGTCAGCCACCGATTGCGCACGGTCGCGGGACAGCTTGAGGTTTTCCTGTTTACCGCCAGTGCTGTCGGTGTAGCCTTCGATCCGCACCACGCGCTTGGGGTTGAGCTGCAAGAACTGGACGATCTTCAGCACCACGCGGTTTGCCGAGCTTTTCAGCTCTGCTTCACCGGTATCGAACAGCACATCGCCCAGAGTCATCACCAGGCCACGGTCGGTTTGGGTAGTCGCCAACGCCACGATCTGCTCTTCGAGCCACTTGCCCTGTTGCTGCACGCTGAGCAACTTGGACTCACGCAGGGCCAGTTGCAGGCGCTGACGCTCGAGTTCGAGCTTCGCCGCGCGTTCCTCGTTGAGCACTTGATTGGTGTGTTCCCGGGCGATTTCGCTGTAGCGCCGGCTCAGGTAGGCGTAATGCACAACGTCAGAACCGCTGCCCCAGTAGCTGGACAGACGATCGGCGCGGGCCAGCGACTCGCCGGCACGGATCACGTCTTTGGGCGCAATGCGCAGCACATTGGAGTCTTCCTTGACCTTCTGAAAGTCAGTGCCGGCCTGCTGGATTGCGGCTTCGCTGTGTTGACCAGCGCAACCATAAAGGCTTGCGCAACCGGCCAGGATCAAGCCGCCGAGTGCTTTGGTTTTCAGGCTCATTGGGCATCTCCCAGTTGCTTGCGCAGACGAGTGATGCGGGTATTGAGCACGTTCAACTGCTCCTCACTCTTGAGGGTCAGAACCCGGGCTTCGGCCAGTCGCGCGTCCAGCTCAGCCTGCTCGGCCCGCATGCGCGCATTCTTGAAGGACTGGTCGGCCATGTTGCCCTTGGCACGCTTGAACTTGTCTTCAGCCAGCTTCAGCTCTGGCACTTCGTCGGCGGTAGCACCCACGGCCTTGGCTTGTTCGAGGGCCTGTTCGGTCAGGCGTATTTGTTCATTCGGCGCCGGATCGGCTGCACAACCCGCCAGAGCCAGAACGGCCAGGGCAGCGAAAAGAGGTCGAATACTCACTAAGAATCCCTACTGTTTTGGGGTACTGACAGGTTGTGGCTGCGGTTGTGAGCGTTGCGCTTTCCAACGCTCGATATTGCGCAGCAGCGCAGCTTCTGTCAGTCCGGACGCGGGCAATTCTGTCATCTTTTTAGCCAGCTGTCCGCGCAACCAAGGATCGTTGCAGGCAGAGTTATGGGAAACTGCAAGATACAGGCCCGGTTTGTCGATGGGGTGTGGGTGGGCCATCAAGTCATTGGCCATCCCCAGCGTTTGCACCAAGGCCATGCCCGAGTAGCGTCCGGCGAGGACAAATTCCACCTCGTTCAGCAGCAACTTCTGAAAGGCCTGGGTGAGATTGGGCGTGCGAACCAGAGTCAATTGCTGCTCGGCGAAAGTGCCAAATGACGTTGTTACTCGAGCCTTTTCTGACAAGGCGCCGGGATGACCGTGAAGGTCCTGGGCTTCGTTGTAGACCAGTAGCGAGTCGTTGCGAGTCCAGACCAGGTAATCGTTCTCCAGCAGCGGTGGATGGATGTAATCCAGATTTTCCAGCTCACTGACCGTCAACGGCGCATCGGCCAGCATGTCCATTCGTCCGCTGCGCACTTCGTC
This sequence comes from Pseudomonas sp. GW822-FHT02E03, assembly GCF_058802325.1. Classification (NCBI taxonomy): domain Bacteria; kingdom Pseudomonadati; phylum Pseudomonadota; class Gammaproteobacteria; order Pseudomonadales; family Pseudomonadaceae; genus Pseudomonas; species Pseudomonas sp. GW822-FHT02E03. Next base: position 222,622 of record NZ_JBXAOA010000005.1, read on the forward strand.
CAGGGCCTGGGAGCGCTTGCCGGCATAAAGCAGTTCGACCTTGATGCCCAACTCCCCCGCCACTTGCTGCAACAGGTCGGCGCTGGCGCCTATCAGGTACTTGGGGTTTTGCGGGTCTTGCCACAGATACGGCGGCGCGTCCGGACTACCGGTCACCACCAGGCGCTCACATTTGCCCGCGGCTATGGATAGCCCCGGCAACAGCGTCAGCCCCAGCAGTAATGACCAGCCACACACGCGGCGTAAATCCATGGGAACACTCCCTACAACCCAATATTTTCGCCCGTAGGAGCTCCTACAGAAGCACAAAAAAAAGCCCGACCAAAAGGTCGGGCTCTTTATAAGTCAAGACGCCGGATTAGACCAGCTTCTCGAACTCGGGGATGGCTTCGAACAGGTCTGCCACCAGGCCGTAATCGGCCACCTGGAAGATCGGCGCTTCTTCGTCCTTGTTGATCGCAACGATCACTTTGGAGTCTTTCATGCCGGCCAGGTGCTGGATCGCGCCGGAAATACCGACCGCAATGTACAGCTGCGGAGCAACGATCTTGCCGGTCTGACCGACCTGCATGTCGTTGGGTACAAAACCTGCGTCGACCGCGGCGCGGGAAGCACCGACGGCAGCGCCCAGCTTGTCAGCCAAGGCGTACAGGTGTTTGAAGTTGTCGCCGTTCTGCATGCCGCGACCGCCGGAAACGACGATCTTGGCAGCGGTCAGTTCCGGACGATCGGACTTGGCCAACTCTTCGCCAACGAAGCTCGAAGTGCCAGCGTCGTGAGCAGCCGCAACCGCTTCAACGGCAGCCGAACCACCTTCAGCGGCAACCGGGTCGAAACCGGTGGCACGCACGGTGATCACTTTGACCGCAGCGTTCGATTGAACGGTAGCAATGGCGTTACCGGCGTAGATCGGGCGCTTGAAGGTGTCGGCGCTTTCGACCGAGATGATCTCGGAGATCTGGTCAACGTCCAGGTTTGCGGCAACGCGCGGCAGGATGTTTTTGCCGTTCGAAGTAGCGGCAGCCAGGATGTGGCTGTAGCCCTTGCCCAACTCTGCAACCAGCGGAGCGACGTTTTCCGGCAGTTGATGAGCGTAGGCGGCGTTATCGGCCACCAGCACTTTGGCCACACCAGCGATTTTCGCCGCGGCTTCAGCCACGGCGCCAGCGCCCTGACCTGCAACCAGAACGTGGATATCACCACCGATCTTGGCGGCAGCAGCCACAGTGTTCAGCGTGGCCGGGGCCAGTACTTTGTTGTCGTGTTCAGCAATAACCAAGATAGTCATTTAGATTACCTTCGCTTCGTTTTTCAGTTTCTCGACCAGTTCAGCCACCGACTTGACCTTGATACCCGCGCTGCGTGCAGCCGGCGCTTCGACTTTCACGGTCTTGTTGGTGGAGGCGGTGGAAACGCCCAAAGCGTCCGGAGTCAGCACTTCGAGAGGCTTCTTCTTGGCTTTCATGATGTTTGGCAGAGACGCGTAGCGCGGCTCGTTCAAACGCAGGTCGGTGGTGACGATGGCCGGCAGTTTCAGGGAAACCGTCTGCGCGCCGCCGTCGATTTCGCGGGTCACGGCAACGCTGTCGCCGGACACTTCGACTTTCGAAGCGAACGTGCCCTGACCGTAGCCGCTCAATGCAGCGAGCATCTGGCCAGTCTGGTTGTTGTCGCTATCGATGGCTTGTTTGCCGAGGATCACCAGCTGAGGCTGTTCCTTGTCGACAACAGCTTTCAACAACTTGGCAACCGCCAGGGAAGTCAGATCTTCAGCGGATTCGACGAGGATGGCACGGTCGGCACCCAGAGCCAGCGCGGTGCGCAGTTGCTCTTGAGCGGTGGACGGGCCGATGGAGACGACGACGATTTCAGTCGCAACGCCTTTCTCTTTCAGACGTACGGCTTCTTCCACTGCGATTTCGCAGAATGGGTTCATCGACATCTTGACGTTAGCGAGGTCGACGCCGGAATTGTCCGCCTTGACACGAACCTTGACGTTGTAATCCACAACGCGTTTGACAGCTACAAGAACCTTCATGGATTCCTCGTTACTCTCCGGTGAAAAGAAAGTCGCCTAGGCGAACCTGGCGGTTGATGCTCATCGGCACAAGGGCACCTCTAAAAACGCTGGCAGGTGTATCGGGTGAACGTTGCTCACGAGGCGGATAACCGTTCGTCAGTGGTGACCGACGAGTCATTCATTATCGCGGCGTGTAAACTGCGCGAAAAACCTGCGCGGCGCATCACCTTGTACTGCCATCGCCCTGTCTTTAGAGGTGCTCTTGAAACCAACAGTCAGCCTACGGCGAGCGCAAAACCGACCGTATCTTGACCGGAACGCCTATTCCGGTCAATACGGCAAAATGGCCACTCATAAGCCGCGGTGACTTTGATTTATCTGGCTTTGAGCCAATTCAAACAAACGTTTGTATTGGACGCTAGGAGTGGTGTAGATATAATGCGCCACCTAGAGAGAAAGGTGGGTCATCCATTATCCCTTCCGACCGTTGCCGGAGGAAATAATGGATGCAACGCCAAACCTCCAATTAGAAAAAAACTGTTGAGCCTTGAGTAGGAGATAGCCTGTGGAACGCGAATACATGGAATTCGACGTGGTCATCGTCGGTGCCGGCCCCGCTGGCCTGTCCGCCGCCTGCCGTTTGAAGCAGAAGGCCGCCGAAGCCGGTAAGGAAATCAGCGTCTGCGTGGTCGAAAAAGGCTCCGAAGTCGGTGCTCACATCCTGTCCGGTGCCGTGTTCGAACCACGCGCCCTGAACGAACTGTTCCCGGACTGGAAAGAACTCGGCGCGCCGCTGAATACGCCAGTCACACGCGATGACATCTTCGTTCTGAAAAACGCCGACAGCGCGCAGAAGATTCCTGACCTCTTTGTGCCCAAGACCATGCACAACGAAGGCAACTACATCATCTCCCTGGGCAACCTGTGCCGCTGGCTGGCTCAGCAGGCCGAGAACCTGGGCGTGGAAATCTACCCGGGCTTCGCCGCCCAGGAAGCACTGTTCGACGAGAACGGCGTGGTTCGCGGGATCATCACCGGCGACCTGGGCGTTGACCGCGAAGGCAATCCGAAAGAAGGCCTGTACACCCCGGGCATGGAACTGCGTGCCAAGTACACGCTGTTCGCCGAAGGTTGCCGTGGCCACATCGGCAAGCAACTGATCAAGCGCTTCAACCTCGACAGCGAAGCCGACGCCCAGCATTACGGCATCGGCCTGAAAGAAATCTGGGAAATCGACCCGGCCAAGCACCAGCCAGGCCTGGTGGTCCACACCGCCGGTTGGCCGCTGGACATCATGGGCACCGAGAACACCGGCGGCTCGTTCCTCTATCACCTGGAAAACAACCAGGTGGTGGTCGGCCTGATTGTCGATCTTTCCTACAGCAACACCTTCCTGTCGCCGTTCGACGAGTTCCAGCGCCTCAAGCATCACCCGGTGCTCAAGCAATACCTGGAAGGCGGCAAGCGCATCAGCTACGGCGCGCGTGCTATCTCCAAAGGCGGCTTGAACTCGCTGCCGAAAATGGTCTTCAAGGGCGGCGCGCTGATCGGTTGCGACCTCGGCACCCTGAACTTCGCCAAGATCAAAGGCAGCCACACCGCGATGAAGTCCGGCATGCTCGCCGCTGACGCCGTGGCCGACGCGCTGTTCGCTGAGAAGGATGGCACCGAAGAGCTGACCACTTACGTCGACGCCTTCAAGAAGAGCTGGCTCTACGACGAACTGTTCGCCAGCCGCAACTTCGGCCCGGCGATGCACAAATTCGGCCCGATTCTCGGCGCGGCGTTCAACTACATCGACCAGAACTGGTTCGGCGGCAAACTGCCGTTCACCCTGCACGACACCAAGCCGGATTACGCTTGCCTGAAACTGGCGGCCGACTGCAAGAAGATCGACTACCCGAAACCGGACGGCAAGATCAGCTTCGACAAACTCAGCTCGGTGTTCATCTCGGGTACCAACCACGAAGAAGAGCAGCCTTGCCACTTGAAGCTGGCCGATGCGAGCATTCCGATCGCCAAGAACCTGCCGATGTACGATGAACCTGCCCAGCGTTACTGCCCGGCCGGCGTGTACGAAGTCGTCACCCAGGAAGACGGCGAGAAGCGCTTCCAGATCAACGCCCAGAACTGCGTTCACTGCAAGACCTGCGACATCAAGGACCCTGCGCAGAATATTACCTGGGTGGCGCCGGAAGGTGCCGGCGGCCCGACTTACCCGAACATGTAAGTTGACTCGCTGAACATCAAGGCTCCCGACATGGGGGCCTTTTTGTTGCCTGCGATTTAAGCAACGACACAAAACCACTGTGGGAGCGGGCTTGCTCGCGAATGCGGTGCATCAGTCACCCGTTAAGTCGACTGACCCACCGCATTCGCGAGCAAGCCCGCTCCCACATGGGGATTCGTGGTGTATCAAGCAGCCCGCTCATCTCCGGGATTACGTTCGAAGTAACGCTTGTACTCGCGGCTGAACTGCGACGTGCTCTGATACCCCACCCGATGCGCCACCTGGGCCACGCCCAAGCCTTCGCCCAGCAACAACTGCTGGGCCCTGAGCAAGCGCAAACGCTTCAAATACTGCACCGGCGACAACAAGGTGCTGCGCTTGAAATGCTCATGAAACGTCGACGCGCTCATGTTCGCGCAACTGGCCAGGGTCTCGACGTTCAGCGGTTCGGTGTAATGCGCATGCAGATGACTCAGGGACGCCGCGATCCGGGCGAACTGCCCCTGTTGTTCCACCAGCGCGCGCAATACATCCGCTTGCGGCCCCCGCAACGCCACGAACAACAATTCACGCAATCGCGCCGGGCCCATGATCTGGCATTCCAGCGGATCGTGCAGGCAGCGCAACAACCTCTCCACACAACCGCGCATGGCATCGTCGAGCACTGCCGAAGTCATGGACTCGGGCGTCTGTGCGGGAACCGTGCGCCCCGGCGACAGCCCCATGGCCAATACCAACTCACCGAGCATTACCCGGTCGATGGCGATGGAAACGCCCAGCATCGGGCCATCCGGCGCCGAAAACGTTTCGCACTCGAAGGGCACCGGCAACGCCTGAATCAGATAATGCCCGGCACCGTATTCAAGCGTACGCGGGCCCAGATACGCCAACTTGCTGCCTTGGGCGATGATGACCAGGCTTGGCTCGTAGATTTGCGGGCCACGGGCCACATCACAACTGGCGCGCAAAACCTGCACCCCCGGCAATGCGGTGGGAGCGAAACCATCGCGAAGGGTCAGCGGCTGGATCAGCGAAACCAGGGTGGCATTGGCATCGAGATGACGGGTCAACAACATGAGGGAGCTCTTCACAAAAGAAGTCACAAAAGAAGTCACAAAAGAAGTCACAAAAAAGTCGCAAAAACGGGATGAAAGCATCATCGCAGGTCTGAACGCCAATGCGACCAATCAACGGTGCATGCCGGAGGATTAGGCATGACACCCGGAGGAATCGCCATGGCCGGTCACCCGTGCGGCGCCCAGAATTGCTCGCCTCACCTGTCACCGCTTTTGCGAGGTTCACCATGTACACCGCCATCGGATACGCCGCTCAATCAGCCACCACTCCCCTCGCCCCGATGAAATTCGAACGCCGCAGCCCACGGGCCGACGACGTTGCGATCGACATTCTCTACTGTGGCGTCTGCCATTCCGACATCCATCAGGCCCGCAACGAGTGGGGCATTGCTGTTTACCCACTGATGCCCGGCCACGAAATCGTAGGCAAAGTTACCGCCGTCGGTGCGAACGTTACTAAACACAAAGTCGGCGACCTGGTCGGGGTCGGCTGCATGGTCGACTCGTGCCGCCACTGCGAAGCCTGTCAGGCGGATCTGGAGCAATACTGCCTGGAAGGTCCGACCATGACGTACGCCACCCCGGACCGGGTCGATGGCAGCAACACCATGGGCGGTTACTCCGACAGCATCGTGGTCAGCGAGCACTTTGTCGTGCGCATCCCGGAGAAACTCGACCCGGCCAGCGCCGCGCCGATTCTGTGCGCCGGCATCACCACCTATTCGCCGCTCAAGCACTATGGCGTCAAGGCCGGTGACAAGGTCGGGATTCTCGGCATGGGTGGCCTCGGCCACATGGGCATCAAGTTTGCCAAGGCGATGGGCGCTGAAGTGACGTTGTTCACCCGCTCGGCGAGCAAGGCTGAAGAAGGTCGTCGCCAAGGCGCGGACCACGTGATCGTGTCCACCGACGCTGAGCAGATGAAAGCCGCCGCAGGACATTTCGACTTCCTGCTGGACACCATTCCGGTGCAGCACGACCTCAATCCCTACCTCGATACCCTGCGTTTCGACGGCGTACACATTCTGGTGGGCTTGATCGAACCGGTCGATCCACCGGTGCACGCTGCCAAACTGGTATTGGGTCGTCGCGTGCTGGCAGGCTCGCTGATCGGCGGCATCGCCGAAACCCAGGAAGTGTTGGATTTCTGCGCCGAGCACGGCATCACCTGCGACATCGAAATGCTCGACATCCGCCAGATCAACGAGGCTTACACCCGCATGATTGCCGGTGACGTGAAGTACCGCTTCGTGATCGACATGGCGACACTGAAGGTTTAAACCTTCAAGCCAAGCTCCGCCGACAGCCGGGCTGTGACCCCTTTGATCAGGGGAATCAGCTCGGCCATTTTTTCCAGCGGCATGTACGGCACGGTGCTGGCGATGCTGATACCGGCGACGATGCGCTTGCTGGCATCGCGGATCGGCGCCGCCACGCAGCGAATCGACGGTTCGTTGTCTTCCAGGTCGAAGGCGTACCCGCCAGCCACATACTCAATCATGCGCTGCTGAAACTGCTCCCAGGATTGCTCCGGGTGCTGCGGCCAGAACTGATTTTTCCCACCCACCGGCAAGCTGATTTCGTACAGCCGCTGCCATTCTTCCTGCGTGTCATCGAGCATCAGCGCCTTACCGATCCCGGTACGCGCCAATGGCATGCGATGCCCCACCCGCGAACGCATTTCCGGACCGTTGCGCCCCGGATTCTTGTGCAGGTACAGCACCTCGTCACCTTCACGAATCGCCAGGTGAATGGTGTCGCCGGTCAACGCCGACAACTCATCCAGATACGGCCCGGCCAGCGTCACCAGTGGCAACTCTTCACGAGCCTGGAAACCCAGCTCGATCAGTTTCGGCCCCAGCAGATAACCGACTTGCGGCACCACCCGCAAATATCGCTCGTCCACCAGGCAACTGGCCAGACGATGGGTGGTACTGCGCGTCGTGCCGATCAGCCGGGCGATTTCCTTGAGATCGCGGGCGCCACTGGCCACGGCCTGAACCACGCCCAAACCACGAAGCAGTGTCTGGGTGCCGGTCGGCGCGGCGTCCTTGGCGATTTTTGGGGCGTCTTCCTGCATATCCAGCCTTTACCGTTGAGCGAGTGAACGGGCGGCATTATGGTCGCCCGAAGGCCGCGACTACAACTTGATACGCTCGACCTTGCCCACCAACAACACGTAGGAAAGCGCACCCAACAACGCCAGAACCGAGATATAAGTAATCGCCGGGGCAAACGAATCACCCGAGGCGAGGAAACCGATGACGATGGGCGTGGTAATCGCCGCCAGGTTGCCGATGAAATTGAACACCCCACCGGTCAATCCAAGCAAGCGCGCCGGGGCCAGGGTCGACACCAGCGACCAGGTAATCGAAGCCAGACCATTACCGAAGAAGGCCAGCGCGAGGAAGGCAATCACCAGCGGCGTCGATTCGACGAAGTTGGCACCGATGATCGAAGTCGAGATCAGCAGGCCACCAATGATTGGTAACTTGCGGGCGAAACCCACCGTGTAGCCGCGACGGATCAAAAAGTCCGAGAAGAACCCCGAACACAGCACACCGACGAATGCCGCCAGAAACGGCAACGACGCCAGCAAGCCAGACTTGATGAAATCCATGCCGCGATATTTCACCAGGTAGGTGGGGAACCACGTCAGAAAAAACCACAACGTCGAATTGAGGCAGAACTGACCGAGGTAAATGCCCCACAACTTGCGTTTGCTCAGGACAATCCCAAGGTCGATCCAGCTGAATTTAGCCTTGGTCTTCGCGGCTTCAGCCTGGATATCCACCAGCCCGCCGCCCTCGCGGATCAGCTCGATTTCAGCGTCGTTGGCGCCCTTGAAATCCCGTGGTTCGCGATACACCGCGTACCAGATCACCGCCCAAATGATGCCCACCGCACCGGTGCTGACAAACACCATGTGCCAGCCATATTGGTGTTGCAACCACGCGAGTACCGGTGTGAGAAACGCCAGCCCGACGAACTGCCCTGAGGTGTAGAAACCAATGGCCGTGGCGCGCTCGCGCTCAGGAAACCAGGTCGTCACCACGCGGCTGTTGATCGGATACGCCGGCGCCTCCAGGGCACCAACGGCCATGCGCAGCACGAACAGCGCGATGAAACTGGCAGCGAAGCCGAGCATCACCGTGGCCAGCGACCACAGCAACAATGCGACGCTATACAGGATGCGCGGCGGCACCCGGTCCACCAGCCAGCCGCCGGGGATCTGCATGGCGGCGTAGGTCCAGCCGAACGCGGAAAAGATCAGCCCGACATGGATCGGATCGATGCCCAGGTCGCTGGTCAGCGCCGGGGCGGCAATCGACAGGTTGCTGCGGTCCAGGTAGTTGATCACCACGGTGATGAACAACAGGACCATGATGAAAAACCGCTTGCGGCTCGGCGTCACCAACGACGCCTGCCCGGTGAGGGTTTGCGGTTGCATGGGGGTGCCTCTTCTTATGTTTATTGAGGTCGATGTGAAATCGGGTTTGCTGCAAATCTCCCTGTCCATGGAGATCAAACTGTGGGAGCCAGCCTGCTGGCGATAGCGTTGTGTCAGTCACCAAGAATGCTGGGAGTGCCGACCAAATCGCCAGCAGGCTGGCTCCCACAGGGATTTGTGTTGAGTCAAAATGAACTCACCACTCGGCAAAGCTGCCATCGGCATGGCGCCAGATCGGGTTGCGCCAGCGGTGGCCGACGGCGGCGCGCTCGATCACGTATTCCTCGTTGATCTCGATGCCCAAGCCCGGGCCGTTGGGGATCTTCACGAAGCCTTTGTCGTAGTCGAACACCCGTGGATCTTTCACATAATCGAGCAGGTCATTGCTCTCGTTGTAATGGATGCCCAGGCTCTGTTCCTGGATGAAGGCGTTGTAGCAAACCGCGTCCAGTTGCAGGCACGCCGCCAGGGCAATCGGGCCCAACGGGCAATGCAGCGCCAGTGCCACGTCGTAGGCTTCAGCCATGTTGGCGATCTTGCGGGTTTCGGTGATGCCACCTGCATGGGAAGCATCGGGCTGGATGATGTCGACGTAGCCTTCGCTGAGCACTCGCTTGAAATCCCAACGCGAGAACAACCGCTCGCCGAGGGCAATCGGTGTGCTGGTCAGCGGTGCCAGTTCTTTCAGCGCTTCGTAGTTTTCGCTCAGCACCGGCTCTTCGATGAACATCAGTTTGTACGGGTCGAGTTCCTTCATCAGCACCTTGGCCATGGGCTTATGCACCCGACCATGGAAGTCCACGCCGATGCCGACATTCGGGCCGACGGCATCGCGTACGGCGGCGACGTTGGCCAAGGCCAGATCGACCTTCTCGAAGGAATCGAGAAATTGCAGTTCTTCGGTGCCGTTCATTTTCACCGCCGTGAAACCACGGCTGACCGCTTCTTTCGCAGCGCGAGCGGTGTCCGCTGGGCGATCACCACCGATCCACGAATACACACGAATCTTGTCGCGCACCTGACCACCCAACAGATCGCTGACCGACACACCCAGAGCCTTGCCCTTGATGTCCCACAACGCCTGGTCGATGCCGGCCAGAGCGCTCATGTGGATCGCGCCGCCACGGTAGAAGCCGCCACGGTAGAGCACGGTCCAGATGTCTTCGATGTTGCGTGGGTCTTTGCCGATCAGGTAGTCGGACAATTCCTCAACCGCAGCAGCGACGGTGTGTGCGCGGCCTTCGACCACGGGCTCACCCCAACCGGTCACGCCCTCGTCGGTTTCGACCTTGAGGAAGCACCAGCGCGGCGGAACGATGAAGGTAGTGAGTTTGGTGATTTTCATCTATTGCCTCTCTTATTAGATGCAGCGCTCGCAGCGCCAAAAAGTCTTAACGCAAAGCATTCCAGGCAGCGACATACGCCTTGGCGTTTACCGCCACTTGCTCAGGTGTCATGCCCGGTTTGAACAACCCGGAACCCAGCCCGAAACCTTTGACACCTGCCTCGATAAACACCTGCATGTTGTCTGGCGTAATCCCGCCCACCGGCACCAGCACCGTCCCTGCCGGCAACACCGCCAGCCAGGCTTTCACAACGGCGGGGCCCATTTGTTCGGCCGGGAACATCTTCAGCACATCCGCCCCTTCGGCCAATGCAGCAAAGGCTTCGGTCGGCGTCGCCACACCCGGCGACAGGAACAGCCCCGCCGCTTTCGCGGCGCGCAACACCTTGGCATCGCTGTGGGGCATGACGATCACTTGGCCGCCCGCCGCTTTCACTTGCTCGACCTGCTCCGGCGTCAGCACCGTGCCTGCACCGATCAGGCAATCGGCGGGTAAGGTACTGCGCAGGATGCGGATACTTTCGTACGGTTCGGGGGAATTAAGCGGCACTTCAATGACGCGAAATCCGGCCGAGTACAGGACTTCGCCGACGGCTGCCGCTTCTTGCGGACGCAGGCCACGCAGGATCGCGATCAGACCGTTTTGTGCCAGTGCTTGCTTGAGCATGTCAGACCTCCAGTCAGGTTTAACGGGATGGGGGTGTCGTGATCAGTCCGGCGGCGACCGCCAACTGCCACAACCCGCGTTCGGTGGCCTGCTCGGCCAGGGTCACCCGGGCAAAACCGCAGGCGTCGAGCGCACGGCTGTAGCGGGCGCAGAGTTGGGAGTTGCCGATGAGGATGATCGACGGCAGATGGACGCTGTTGCGCCGACGCCGCTGAACGTTGGCCAGCGCCGCCAGTTCATGACCAATCAGCAAGCCCGACAGGTAGTCCGGTTGAGCCGTGGCGCTCAGTTCACCGGTCAGCCCCAGACTGCGGGCACTGAACAATGTCGACAGCGGTCCGATCTCGCCGTCCGCCGACAGGGCCACCCGCACGCCACGATCAAACGCTTCGCCATTAAAAGACGCGCCGCGCTGCTGAGTGCGCCCCAGAATGCTGTGTTCACTGAGGACGGCAAAGACTTCGCCGGTCATGAAAGTATCGAAATGCACGATGCAGCCGTCGGCCACTTCCACCCATTTCGAATGGCTGCCCGGCAAGCCGATCAACAGATCGTTGCCCGCCCCGCTCGGCAGATGCTGCAACACACCGAGGACTTGGGTTTCCTCGCCGCGCATCACATTCGGCAAGCGCGAACGCTGAATAACGCCCGGCACGATGTGCACATCGACACCGCGAAGACTGCGAACGATTTGTAGGGAAGTTCCGAGATTGGCGACGTTCGCCGGCGTGTCGCAGTAGGCCGCTTCCCGCCAGCCCTGAGCACTGCCGACCATGCCGCAAGCAATCACCGGCAAATCGGGCTGTGCGTCGAGCCAGTCACCGCACGCCTCATCGAAGGCCAATTCAAAACCGTCGGCACATTCCTGGCCGACGATGATTCGCGGCGTCCTGGGCAGCTGCATGATCCCGGACGACAGCGAGCGCTGTTCCAGCACCTGGCCACCGAAGCCGAGTTTGTAAGCACGTAATGAGGTTGTCCCCCAATCGAGCGCGATCAATTGCGCCAGCATCGCTTCACCTGTTTTGTTTTTTGGCAGTGAGTGAGCTGGACTATAAACCTGGACGAAGGTAAATCTCAATATATAAATATCAATCCCATATATTGGGAGAAGCACAAAAAAAGATCGCAGCTTTCGGCAGTCCCTACAGATCGATGTACGACGCAATAGCGCGGTCGAACACAATCCCGTGTAGGAGCTGCCGAAGGCTGCGATCTTTCAGGAGATCAATTGCCCTCGGCAAACTCGCGCAACACCGCCCCATCCATCCGATACCGAACCCACTCCTCCTGCGGCTGTGCGCCGAGGGATTTGTAGAATTCGATCGCCGGTTTGTTCCAGTCCAGCACGCTCCATTCGAAACGGCCGCAGTCATTGGCGCAGGCGATTTTTGCCAGGTGGCGCAGCAAGGTTTTACCGGCGCCGCCGCCTCGTTGTTCAGGGGTGATGTAGAGGTCTTCGAGGTACAGGCAGTTGCTGCCCAACCAGGTGGAATAGCTGAAAAAGAACACCGCAAAGCCGATCGGCAGGCCATCGCGCAGGCAAATCAGGCCATGGGCGGTGGCGCCTTCGCTGAACAGGCTGCGCTCGATGTCGGCGACGCTGGCGATGACTTCGTGGCGGGCACGTTCGAAGTCGGCCAGTTCAGTGATGAACGCGAGGATTTGCGGAGCATCGCTGGGGGTTGCCGGGCGGATTTCGATCGTCATGAACGTGCCTTGTGAAAAGTTGAAAACGCCATACTAAGTCCGCGCGCGGCGCTCGTCACATTTGAAAGCAAAACGTCATGTAGCATTAATGTTTTGTGGCGCTTTGTATGAACGAGCCCGCCTGCGAAATCAGCGTGACTGTACTGACGCCTTCGCGGGCAAGCCCGCTCCCACAGGGTGCTCATTGATCACAAAAACCGAGTCGAATCCAAGGAACTCCATGACCACCGCCGCTTTCGCGCCGCTGCACAATCTGGCTTCTGAACTGCTGCCCCACGCGCTGGAACCTAGCGAGGATGGCGCCCATGATCTGTCGCACTTGCAGCGGGTGTGGCACAACGTGCGCACGCTTCATGCGCAAGAAGGCGGTGATCTTGAGGTGCTGCTGGCCGCCGTGCTGTTGCACGATTGCGTGGCGGTGGAGAAGAACTCGCCGCTGCGCTCACAGGCATCACGGCTGGCGGCGCAGAAAGCTTCGACCGTACTGATAGCCCTGGATTGGCCTGGCGCAAAAATTACAGCGGTCGCTCACGCCATCGAAGCCCACAGCTTCAGCGCCAACATCACGCCCACCACCCTCGAAGCGAAAATCATTCAGGACGCCGACCGCCTCGACTCCCTTGGCATGCTCGGCGTGGCGCGTACCTTCTACATCGCCGGGCGCATGGGCAGTGCGTTGTACGACCCGTTGGACCCAGAGGCAAAAGAGCGGGACTACGACGACAAGCGCTTTTGCCTCGATCATTTCCAGACCAAACTGCTGCACCTGGCGGACGGTTTCCAAACGACCACCGGTCAACGTCTGGCACAGATTCGCCACGAACGCATGAAGGGTTTCATGGAGCTGTTCAAGGAGGAAATTGGCGTCGATCAATAAGTCTGGGCGGCACCACTCGTCGTTCATCAGGCACCAATCCAGGTAAGCGAGGACCAATATTGGGTAAGGACTCTAATCAACGGAGACGACACCATGATCACGTCCCGACTGACCGCCCTCGCTCTCACCACGCTGCTCTCCTCTGTCGCGCTCGCCGCGACCAGCTCTTCCGGGGCCGACCCGACCGATCCACTCCAAAGGCCCGAATCTGCGACCACCCAAGGCATCGACAGCGGCCGATCGCCTTCTCCGACGGCCACAGACCCACGGATTTATCACGACGACGCGGGCGCTCAGGGCGGGATGAATACACCCGGCCCCCAGACTCCCGACAACGCCGGAACCGGCGTCGGCTCGAAAACCACCACCGGTGGCTCGGGCTCCGAAGGCCGTAGCGTCAATCAGTAAAACCGCCGATGCGAGCGACCTGCAATACCTATCCGTCCTAACGAAGAGGTAACCATGAACGTTGATAAAAACCTGGAAAAAGAAGTCCTGACCCGTCTGCTACACGCCCACCCAAATGGCTTGGGCAAGGAGGTTCTGGACAATTACCGGGGGGAGAAAGTCGTGGCCAGCACCCTCGCCACTCTGCAGGATCGCGGGCTGATCCAGCACGGTCATGTGATCTGCAACGAAGCCGGCGAGCACTCGCTGAACCTGCCGATCAAACTCAGCGCCGCTGGGGTTGAAGCGGCGCGCAAGCTGGATGTCTAACTGAGTAGGCGCTGCAACAGGTTGCGATCTTTTGCCTGTGAATGTTTGAAGAGCAAAGATCGTCCGAACGCGGCCCGAGCCTTCGCCAGCGCCTACAACCAGGAGAAGTCCCATGCCTCGAGGAAGCAAAGACAAATACACCGCCGAGCAAAAGCGCAAGGCCGAACACATCGAAGAAAGCTACGAGCACAAAGGCGTGTCGAAAGATGAAGCCGAAGCTCGCGCCTGGGCCACGGTGAACAAGCAGTCGGGCGGAGGTGAACGCGCTGGCGGCTCCGGGCGCAAGAAGCCGGCCAGCGCCAAGTCTGCAGATCGCAAGGAGTCAGCCCGGCGTGCGGTGGCCACCCGTGAAGGCAAGCCGCGCAACAGCAAGGCTTCGCGCGAGACGCAGACGGTAGACAGCCTGAGGAAAGAAGCCCGAGCGAAGAAGATTCCGGGGCGCTCGAGCATGCGCAAGCAGGAGTTGATCGAGGCGTTGCGCAAGGCCGGGTAAGGGTCCGGATTTGATGGTGAGTTCAAGGGCCCCATCGCGAGCAGGCTCGCTCCCACAGTTGATTCGTGTGAACCGCAATATTGGCGGCTGGCATAAATCCAATGTGGGAGCGAGCCTGCTCGCGATAGCGGCTGATCAGGCGCCGAAAGTATCGCGAATGAATGCATCCAGTTCAGCCGCCCCCGGCGAAGTCGCCGGCCCCCAACGAGTGACGGCCAAAGCAGCTGCCGCGTTGGCCCGCCGCGCCGCGTCTATCGCCGACAAACCTTGTGCCAACCCCGCAACCAACACCCCGGCATGGGCATCCCCCGCACCGTTGCTGTCAACGGCCGTGACCTTGAATCCCGGCACATGCTGACGGTCACCATGCTGGCTGATCCAGCACCCCTGCGACCCATCGCGAACCACCATCAAGGCGTCCGTCGGCAAATGATCCGCCAGCCCATTCAACGCCTCGGCAATGTCTGACGCCCCGGTAAACCGCAGCGCCTCGACGCGGTTGCTGGTCCACAGATCGATGCGCGGAAACAAAGCCTTCATCAGCGGCGCGTCCGGCGAATCCACCAACGGCCCCGGATCGAACACCACCTTGATCCCGTCCGGCAAATCCAGCACCCAATTCACCAGCGCCTGAGCCTTGCCGCCATGCAGCAGGCTATAGCCGCTGACATAGACAAAATCGCCCGCCTCGGCCGGCACACTCGCCAGGTCTTCGGCGGTCAATTCGCCTTCGGCACCGATGCAGGAAATGAACGTGCGCTCAGCCGAGGCTTCGGTCAGCGCGACACACAGCCCGGTGTCGCGCTCAGTGCTCTGATCAATGCCAATCCGAATGCCTTCAGCCGTCATCGCCTCTCGGGCCATGTCGCCGAAACGGCCCTTGCCATGGCCACCGAGGTAGACTACCGGCAAGCCGTTTCGCCGGGCCGCAGCCATCACATTGAAGCCACCGCCAGCCTCGAAACGGGCGGATTGCGCCAGCACGTCACCGCCCGATTGAGGCAATTTATCCACGGCCATGACCAGGTCGATCATGACCTGGCCGGTGTGTAGCAGATTAGGCATGAGCCGGCTCGATCAACGCAGTGCGGCGATCCTTGGCACCGCCGAGTACCCAGTAAATGCCACCGGCGACCACGAACGTGACGATCCAGCCCAGGCCGTTGTGGCCCAGCCAGGAGTCGGACAAAAAGCCCCGGAACCAGACATCTTGTTCAGTGGTGCCAATGGTGGTGAAACTGAAACCCAACACAATCGCCACCGCCCATGCACCGAAGGCGCGCCACTCGACGCCACCGCGATACCAGTAGGCGCTGCTCGGGCTGACGTCCAGCAGGTCTTGGGGGCTGTAGTAATGACGATGAATCAGGTCGACCACAAAGATCCCGCCCCATGCCGTGATTGGCACCGCCAGCAAGGAAATGAAGGTGATGAACGGGCCGTAAAAACTCTCGGCGATCAGCATGAAGTAGATCGAGCCGGCGAAGATCGCAATGATATCGAGCACCACCGCATACACGCGCTTGACCTTCAGGCCGAGGGTCAGCGTGGTCAAACCGGCGGAGTACACCGACAGGTTGTTCGACAGCAGCAGCCCGCCGAATGCGGTGATCAGATACGGCACGGCCATCCAGGTCGGCAGCATGTCGCGGATCGCGACGATTGGGTCAGTGGCCGAGGCCAGATCGTTATTGCCCACTGACAGCAAACCACCGAGGGTGATCAGCAGTACCAACGGAATCCCCGCACCGAACGCCGCCGACGCCACCAGACGCACGGCTTTGACGCTGCGGTGCTGGTAGCGCGACATGTCGGCACCGGCGTTGGCCCAACCGATCCCGGTGCCGGCAGCCATGGTGCCGATGCCGATGATCATTGCGCTCAGGGGCGCGGGCGTCGCATTGAATACGGCGCTCCAGTCGATGGTCGCGCAAAGGAAACCGCCGACCAGGATGTTCAACCCACCGAACACATAGGTCGCCCATCTCTGGATTACCAGCAACGTGGCGTGGCCTAGGCCGGACACCGACAACGTCAGCAGTACAAAAATCGCGATAAACACCAGGGTCAGCAGCGGCGCGCTTTTGGCTTCCACCGGCGAGCCAAACAGAATCGAGCACAACGACAGCAAGACGAATGCGGCGGTGGTGGTGTTGACGGTTTCCCAACCCAGTCGCGACATCAGCGAGACCAGCGTCGGGCCGATATTGCCGCGCACCCCGAAGATGGCTCGCGACAGCGTCAGGCTCGGTGCGCGACCACGACGCCCGGCAATGGAGATGATCCCGACCACCGCGAACGAACCGGCGGCACCGAGGATGGCGACGATGATCGCCTGCCAGATCGCCAGGCCGCGGAAGGCCACCAGCGTGGCGCCCAACGGTAAGCCGAGGATGGAAATATTGGCGGCAAACCAGACCCAGAACAGTTGCAGTGGGTGACCGTTGCACTCCCCTTCCGGCACCGGCTCGATGCCACGGGTTTCCAATTGCCCGGCACTTTGCCCGGTGTTCGATGAACTCATACAACTGCTCCTGTTGCCATTGTTGTGGTTATGGGCAATTTCGGAAGTCGAGATAACATTCCGGCGATCCTTGCCATATCAGTGCGTTCCATTGCGGGTGAACAATTCTAGTAAGCGGCGCGCCTATCGCGGGCAAGCCCGCTCCCACAGGTACGGCGTGCCTCTCAAGGTTTGTACTATTCCTGTGAGAGCGGGCTTGCCCGCGATGACGTCAGTACAGTCAACGCAAAGCCAGAAGCCCCTGCACCAACGGTTCCAGCTGCAAATCATTTACCGCTTTAACCTGCTCGATCATCGCCACAGGCCAATTCTCAAGCCCCAGACAGGCCCCAAGCATGGCGCCGAGAATCGCCGCGATGGTATCGGTATCTCCACCCAAACTGGCAGCCATGCACAACGCTTCGAAGGCTGTCATCTGCCCGATAGCCACTTGCCGAGCCAGCGCAAACGACACCACCACCGACTCCTGCGAGGCGACCGACGTGCCGATCACGTCGTACAGCAGATCAGCCAGCAACGCCTTGTCGCTGTCGACGCTGATGCTCCACGCCCAACTGATGCGTGCGGCGATACGTCCGCCAGCGACCCAGTGGCCATGGCTTTCGGCTTGCCAAGCGATCTGCTGGCCAAGGTTCAATGCTTCGCCCAGGTCCATGCCGTTGATCCCGGCAGAAACCACCGCCGCCACCGCCGCCGCACTGGCAATTCCCAGTGTGGTGTTGTGGGTCACCTGACAGGCTTGCACCACGGCGCGGATGAAACGCTCGGGATCGGCAACATCGGCCGCAATACCCACCGGCGTGATACGCATGGCCGCGCCATTGGTGGTGCCATGGCGGCCTGCCTCTTCCAACGAGTGGCCGGCGAGGATCATCTCGATCGCGCGTTTGGTCGAGGGGCCGAGCAAATCCTGCGAGCCCTTGGCTTGCATCCCGGCTTCCCATTTGATCAAGCGTTGGGCCAGCACCGCCGGTTCGATCCAGCCCTCGCCTTCAATCAACAACTGACCGACCAGGATCGCCTGCTCCGTATCGTCAGTGATCGAGCCTTTGGGCAGGTTTGCGGCGATTGGTTGATCCGGGCCAGCGTCTTGCAGATCGGTGATCTCGCCGAAGCGCGCCTTGATCTCGGCGCGGCTCAGGGACTGTGTCGGCATGCCCAACGCATCACCCAGGGCCAGCCCATAGAAGGCGCCCAGCGCACGGTCGAGCGCGGTCATTTTGAAGTTCCAATTTGCAGATGCAGACGAAAATGCACCGGATCGAGCAGGCTTTCGACCTGTTCCATGAAGCGATTCTGACGGTCGTAAGTGGTGCGCAGGGCCTTGAGGAACACCGTGCCCTCCGGGCGCCCGAGCAATTCGGCGTCTTCGGCATTCAAGGGTTCGGCGCCGATCCACTGATCGCCGTGATCGCCAATGTAGCCATAGGCGGCCAACGTGATGGTCAGGGAGTCATCGATCAGGCCGACTCGCGGCAGGCCTTCCAGGCCTCCGGTGGCGGGCATCAATGAGCGCTCAAGGGACACCAGCGTGCCATCGGTGCCACGGCGGCGACGGTCGAGGGTGATGAATTGATCGGTACCGAAACGCGCCAACAGGTCCGGACGAGTAACCGCCTCCAGCCGCAGCACTTCGGTATTGATCAGCGCCCCATTGTCGGCCAGCGCCTGGGCCCAGCCGTTGCGCTGATCGAGCACCACGCCATCGAACGTGACAATGGACCCCACTGCGCCTTGCGTAACGATGTCGTGGCGCCGCTTCAGTTCGACCAGGGCTTCACGCAGCGTGCCGCGGCTGACCTTGAATTCTTGAGCCAACTGATGTTCGCCCGGCAATAGAACGCCGTCCTCCATGAGGCCGTTTTCGATGCGCCGGACGAGCTCGTCGACCACCTGTTGTTTCTTGTCAATTCGTAGCGGTCTAATCATGTACACCTCGGGTGTACCGTCATAGCTGAAACGGGTTGGGGCGAGCAAGGGATATTTTGTGAAAGTGGGTGAAGGATCCTTCAAATGATCGTTCCCATGCTCCGCGTGGGAATGCCTCAATGGACGCTCTGCGTCCGCTGTTGGGACGCGGAGCGTCCCGGGCTGCATTCCCACGCAGAGCGTGGGAATGATCGGTAAAAGAATGTCCGTCAGCGCTGTTTCAACCGGTCAATCACCACCGCCAGCAACAGGATCGAACCGCGAATCACGTACTGATAAAACGTATCGATATTCTTCAGGTTCATCGCATTCTCGATGATCGCCAGAATCAGCACCCCGGCAATCACATGCCGAATCATCCCGATCCCGCCACTCAACGACACCCCGCCAAGCACGCAAGCCGAGATCACCGTCAGCTCGAAACCCTGGCCGATCATCGGCTGGCCGGACGTCATGCGCGACGCCAGGATCACCCCGGCCAACGCACCGATCACACCGTGAACGGCGAAGATGAGGGTCTTGGTCCGGTCAACGTTCACCCCGGCCAACAGCGCTGCTTCCTGGTTGCCGCCGATGGCCATGGTGTTGCGCCCGTAGGTGGTGTAGTTCAGCAACCAGCCGAAAAACAGGAAGCAGACGATGGTGATCAGAATCGGCACTGGCACGCCGAACAACTGGCCATTACCGAAGACGAAGAACTGTTCCTGCGAAACGCCCACCGCTTTGCCGTTGGCAAAAATGTAAGCCAGGCCACGCACGATCTGCATCGTCGCCAGCGTGGTGATCAACGCATTGACCCGTAGCTTGGCGATTACGATGCCATTGATCAGCCCGACAATCAGCCCCATCACCAGCGCTGCACTCACACCGAGGAACACGCTGTCGGTGTCGCGCATCACCACCGCCGCGACCACACCGGCGCAGGCAATCACCGAGCCCACCGACAAGTCGAAATGCCCGGACGCCAGGCAATACAACATGGTGCATGCGGCAATCCCGGTCGTAGAAATCGCCAGGCCCAAGCCACGCATGTTCAGTGGCGACAGGAAGTTGTCGATCAGTAAGGTGCAGAGCACGAAGATCCCGACGGCCGCCAGCAGCATCACCCAGTCATCGAGAAAGCGCCGCAAGTCCAGCGGTTTGCGCGGGGTTGGCAGAGCTTTGTTTTGGACGGTCATAGTCACCTCTCAGTTCGCCACGTCGGCAACGCGTTGGCGTGGCAACGCCAGTTGCAGCAGGTTGGATTCATTGGCTTGTTCGCGGGTCAGTTCGCCGCGCATCGCGCCTTCGCAGAGCACCAGGATGCGGTCGGAAATACCCATGACTTCCATCAGGTCGCTGGACACCACAATCACCGCGATGCCGCTGGCCGCCAGGTTATGGATGATCTGGTAGATCTCGGCTTTGGCACCTATGTCGATGCCCCGGGTGGGCTCGTCGAGCAGCAGGACTTTCATTGGCATCGACAGCCAGCGGCCGAGAATCGCCTTCTGCTGATTGCCGCCAGACAGGTACATGATTTTCTGTGCCGCGTTGGGCGTCTTCACCTTCAGCGCCTTGATCTGCTTGTCGGCATTGTCCTTTTCCCACAGGCCGCGCAACAGGCAGCCGAAGGTGGAATGGGCGCCTCGAGCGCTGATGTTGATGTTCTCGGCGACGCTTGCGAGCGGCAGGATGCCCTCCTTCTTGCGGTCTTCGGGGCACAGCAAAATCCCCGCTGCAATGGCATCGCGCGGCGAATGCAGCTTCAGTTCACGACCGCGCAACTCCAGGCGCCCGGCGGTGTTGCGCGTGAGCCCGCTGAGCATTCGGAACAGCTCGGTGCGCCCGGCACCGACCAGGCCGAACAGCCCGAGGATTTCACCCTTGTGCGCCTCGAAACTCACCGGCTCACGCAAGCCCGGCCCCAGTAACCCGTCGACCTTGAGCGCCACCGCGCCACGCGGACGGCTGCGGTAATCGTAGATGTCCTGAATGTCGCGACCGACCATGCACGTGACTAACTGATCATGGGTCAGCGCGCTCATGTCCTCGAAGGTGCGCACGAAGCGACCGTCCTTGAACACCGTCACCGCGTTACAGATGCGGAACACTTCTTCCATGCGATGTGAGACGTAAAGCACCACTTTGCCTTCGTCACGCAGGCGCCCGATGATAGCCATCAAGCGATCAATTTCCCGCGCCGACAGGCTGCTGGTGGGCTCGTCGAATGCAATCACATGCGCGCCACGGGACAACGCCTTGGCGATTTCCACAAGTTGCCGCTGGCCCAGGGACAAGCGCCCGACTTTCTCTTGCGGATCGATTTCATCGGCCAGGCCTTTAAGGCAGGCCAATGCCTGTTGTCGCAAAACGCCGCGATTGATCAGCCCGAAACTCGCCGGCAGATGCCCGAGAAACAGGTTCTCGGCGACGGTCATTTCCGGCACCAGGTGCAGCTCCTGATGGATCACCGCGACCCCGCTGCCAATGCTGTCGGCGGTAGATTTGAAAATCCTCTTCTGCTCGCCGATCTGCAGATCGCCGCTGCTCGGCGTGTAAGCACCACCCAGGATTTTCAGCAGCGTGGATTTACCGGCACCGTTCTCGCCCATCAAGGCGTGAACCTGTCCCGGATGGGCGACGAAGCTGATGCCGTCCAGCGCCTTGACCCCGGGAAAGGTTTTGCCGATCCCGTTGAAGCGCAGGCTGCCGCCGATTCTCTGTTCTTGTGTTTGTACGTGTGCGTGCATAAACCCACCTCATCACACCGGTCAGGCAGCCCCGTCGCCAGGGCCACCGATGAAATCAACCGCGCCTCAGTTCCACAGGCCGATTTTTTCCAGTTCCTGCTTGAAGTTGTCGCGCGTGATCAGCGTAACGTCATCCATCGCGGTGTATTTCGGCGGTTCTTTGCCGGTGGTGACCCACTCGTACATCATGCTCGCGGTGTTGTAGCCCTCGATGTGCGGGCTCGGCAGCATCGAGCCGAAGAAGCCGCTGTTGGGTTTCTTCAGTTCGCCGATAGCATCGGTGCCGTTGATGCCGATGCCGATCACGTTGGCCGCGGCAAAACCGGCGCTTTCGGTGGCGCGCACGCCGCCCAGCACGGTGTTGTCGTTCATGCCGCCGATGATCAGGTTTTTCGCCGCACCCGGAAGCTTCACCAAGGCCGAGTTGGTGGCGTCCATGCTGCCCGGTACGTCGAGGGTTTTCAGCGCCGAGAAAAGGATGTGGTCTTTCGGCATACCGGCGTCTTCCAACGCCTTGACCGAACCGTCGGTGCGCTTTTTACCGGTATCGAGTTCGTTGTAGGTGTTGATCACCGCGTAAGTGTCTTTCCATTCCCAGCCGCGTTTCTTCGCCTCTGTGGCCATGGCGGCGCCCTGCTTCTGGCCGACTTCAAATGCCGCCATGCCGAGGTACGGCACGTCCTCCATGAACTTGCCGCCGGCATCGACGAAACGGTCATCGACGGCGATCACTTTCAAACCGTTGAGCTTGGCCTTGGCCATGATCGCAGGGCCCAGGGACACGTCCGGCGGGCAGATCACGAAGCCCTTGGCGCCGTTGGCCGCCAGGCTGTCGATGGCCGAGAGGGTTTTCTCGCCATCAGGCACGGCGATTTTGATGAGGGTGAAGCCCTTGTCCTTGCCGGCCTTTTCGGCGAAGGCCCATTCGGTCTGGAACCAGGGCTCTTCCGCTTGCTTGACCAGAAAACCGATCTTCACTTCCTCGGCCGCCAGCAATGTACTGCTGAGGCTGACCGCAGTGACCGCCAAAGCGGCACAGCACAGGGAACGGATCCCACGACGACGTTTCATAAGCTGACTCCTTGTTATTTTTTTTTGAGCGTTATTTGAAAGCCTTCAAAGCATGCAGCCAATAGTCATATCGTATGATGATTGGATTTCAGACGTAGTTTCGCGCTTGAAACCCGAGTTATTCAGTCGTGGTACATGACCGAGCGCCCACCATCGATGGTGATGCATGAAGCGTTAATGAACGGCGCTTCATCGCTGGCCAGGAACACAGCGGTCATCGCCACTTCAATCGGCTGGCCGATGCGCCGCGGTGGATGCAGGTCGAAGGCCCGCTGACGTTCGGCATGGGGGTCGGCAAAACCATTCCAGTAATCGACGTTCAGTTGAGTTTCGATGTAGCCCGGTGCGATGGCGTTGACGCGAATGCCCTTGGGTGCGTATTCGATACCCAGCGCGCGGGTCAGGCCGAGCAAACCGTGCTTGGCCACCGGGTACGGGAAGCAGCCTGGAATGATGTGAGTGGAATGGGTCGAGGCGATGTTGATGATGCTGCCAATGCCCTGCTCGATCATTTGCGGCAACACAGCCTTGCAGCCATACCAGGCGCCGTCCAGATCGATGGCGAAGCAGCGATGCCAGTCTTCTTCGGTCATTTGCAGCGGGTCGCGGAACACGTTGACCCCGGCGCAGTTGACCAGCACGTCGATCCGGCCGTGGAGCTCAATGGCTAATCTGGCCATGGCATGCAGGTCTTGCTGACGCGATACGTCGGCCTTGATCGCCACGACATCCGCGCCTTGTTCACGCCAGTGCGCCGCGACTTTTTCGACTTTCTCGCCCTGGATATCGCTGATGACCAGCCTGGCCTGCTGAGAGGCGAAGGTCGCGACAATCGCTTCGCCAATACCCTGAGCGGCACCGGTCAACAGCACCACCTTGTTTTTCAGGCGCTCACCCTTGGGCGGTTCGGGCACCGGTGGCAAGGAAAGAGGTTCAGCCATGGATCAACACTCCTGTTCGAAGGCACGACGAAAACCGGACATCTGTCGATGTCCGGTCAAAAAGCTGTTGGGACCAGGCAGGCGCGAAAACGCCCGGGCGCCGAGGCGGCCTGAAGCACTGACTCCACAAGGGAGTGCGGTGGAATATCGCTGCATCACTTCACCTGTTTTGTTTTTTTAAGTGTGAGTGCGTGTAACTGATGGGGCCGACTATAAACCCGACCACCAAACAATCTCAATATATAATTTTGCATCCCATATTTTGGGATTTTACCCGGCAAACCGTTGACAGGCTTTTCCGGGCACATCTACTCGAATCGATAACAGCGCGCCGTCCAACGGGTGATTGAGCGGGCTTGCGGCGCTGGTGATGTACAGGGTTTTGAAGTCTTCGCCACCGAACACGCAACTGGTGGGACGGCTGACCGGCAGTTCGATCACCCGATCCACATAACCATCCGGGTTCAGCCTGAGCAGACAACTGCCATCCCATCGGGCATTCCATACATAGCCCTCGGCATCCATCGCCGAGCCATCGGGGCCACCACGTTCGTGGGGGCCAAACCAGACATAGGCGGTGTCCAGGTTGCCGTCGGTATGGATGAAATGCCGGTAAAGCGTGCTGTCGAGGCTGTCGGCGAAATACAGGGTTGTGCCGTCGTCGCTCCATAGCAACGTGTTGGGGATGCCTAATCCTCGTAGTAGCGGCGTAACCCGAGCATCGCGGTCGATGCGAAACAGGCCCCCCGAGCGGCGCACGACGGGTAAATCTTCGCCCTGCTCACCGATGTTGTTTTGCATGGTGCCCAGCCAGAGCCGGCCCTGGGCATCGCAGCGAGCTTCGTTGGGGCGATTGCCGGGTTGCGGATCGGCGACGCAGAACAAGGTCAGCCGAGGTTCCAGGCCTGGGGAAGCCAGGTCCAGCCGATAAACCCCACTGCTCAATGTCACCAAGGCATCGCCGCTTTCGCAGGGGATGAATGCGGACACGTGTTCCGGCATCTGCCAGATTTCCACGTTGGCGCCGATCAGCCTCAGCGCTTGCTTACCCGCGATATCTACCCAATACAGCGCCTGGGTCGGAGCATCCCAAAACGGGCCTTCGCCGAGTTGCGCACGGTGTCCGGTAACCGCAGTCCACGTCATGAAACCTCCTTTTTTATTGCTTTTATGTGGGAGCGGGCTTGCTCGCGAAGAGGCAGTGACATTCACCATCTCTGTCGCCTGACACATCGCCTTCGCGAGCAAGCCC